>CAZEZQ010000876.1:0-2943 GCA_964516245.1 uncultured bacterium
ACTACATAAAGTGCAGATTAGATATCCACGTTGCTATATATTGGGTGGTCGTTTTCTGGATCCGACTTTTTGCCGGTTCGATCTTTTATCACGAGGTGCTTTATGGCAAATCTTACACGGCGTCAATTTATACAAGGCAGTGCGGCGGCAGCCGGTGCATTTACTCTAGGGCATTCGGCTGCCGCAGAGAAACCCAAACGAACAGCCACCGATTGGGTCACGCTCAATCAATCCGGTGTCAAAGTAACTCGGCTGGGCATCGGAACCGGCAGCAACGGCGGCCGCATTCAACGCGAATTGGGGCAAAAGAAATTCACCGAACTGGTGCGGCATGCGTATGATCGTGGCATCCGCTTTTTCGACACAGCCGACAATTACGATGGCATGCACGAAATGCTGCAGAAAACGCTTAATGGCATCGACCGCGATACTTACACCATTCAAACCAAAATGAAATGGCACGGTGATCCCGACCCTTGGAAAGATATCGACCGCTTTCGCAAAGAACTCAAAAGCGATTACTTTGATTCGTTCCTCTTGCACTGCGCCACCAGCAAAGACTGGCCCGGCCAGCTCAAACGCCAGATGGATATTCTTCACGACGCCAAAGACAAAGGCGCCATCCGCTCACACGGCGCTTCGGTGCACGGGCTGAATCCACTCGAAGCCATGACCCAAACCCAGTGGATGGATGTCTCGCTGCTGCGCGTGAATCACAACGGCACCAAAATGGATACCCGCGAAAACCAATGGAACGGCCCCAACGCCGATGTGGATGAATGCGTGGGCCACATCCGCAAAATCCATAACTTCGGCTCGGGCGTGATCGGCATGAAAATCATGGGCAACGGTTTGTTTACCAGTCCTGAAGACCGTGATGCCTCCATCAAATTTGTGATGAATTTGGATTGTGTGGATGCGGTAATTATTGGCTTCAAAAGCCCGGCCGAAATCGATGAAGCCATTGAGCGCATCAACAAGCATCTCAATGCGTAAGGATGCCTGCAGTGGATAGCCCTGAAGCACCATTGAACGAATCGCAAGCGCAAGAACCTCAAGACACTGCATCTGAAGAAAAGTCTACCAAAAAGAAGCCAAACAAATGGAGACGCCGCTTGCGGCGTCTCTTTTTTCTTGTGTGTATTTTACTCATCTTACTGGCCGGGCTCTATATTTATCACAAACCGATTTTGCGCAGTCTCGGCCACTACTTGGTGTATCAATCTCCCCTGCAAAAAGCGGATGTCATCGTAGTGCTTTCCGGCGGGGGCAGCATTCGTTTGGAAAAGGGGATAGAATTATATAGGCAGGATTATGCTCCACGCCTGATGATCACCATCCCCAAAGAGCCCCCAAAAAACGCCTTAGGTTATGATGGCATGGCAGAAGAAATTCGCATTTACAAAGCGGTGCTTCAACTGCGTGAGATTTCAATGGATCAAGTAAGCTGGGTCCCCAAACAATTCTTCAGCACCTATAGCGAAGGCCTTTTTTTAAAGAGATGGCTCAATAAAAATCAATATGATTCCGCTATTATAGTAACCGGACACTTCCAGTCCCGACGCGCCAAATGGACCATGGAGCATATCTTTCCCAATGATTCATACAATATTATGATTGTTCCCGCTGAAAATGACGAACATTTTACTCCCAGCAACTGGTGGACATTTGCGCGGGGATTTATTACAGTTGAAAACGAATACATGAAACTCTTGTATTACAGAATCAAAAGCCTGTTCGGCCAGCCCTAATCATCGTGAGGAGTCATCATGAACAAAAGAGATGTTGTTGTGGTTGCCTGCCGCTTTATTTCTATATGGATGTTTATCGATGCTGTTTTTTTCATTTCAGAATTTATAACCCAATCGACGTTTTTACAATTGATCCAACCATATTCAGATGAAGGTCCATTTAATTTGACCGCGGCTTCATCTGCGATCGTCATGGCTCTATTGCGATTTTTGTTTGCGTTTGCGTTGTGGAAATTCGCTCATGGAATCTCAAGGTTTGTTTTACGTGTGCATGAGCCCCATGAACTTGATCAATACCCCACAATGCTGGAATGGCTATCAATTGGTATCGCTTTGGTCGGGATATATTTGTTGGCAGAATCACTGGATCCTATCTTAAACATTGGCTATTTCTTTTTGAGCATGGCAATGCAATCAATCTCGAATAATCCAAATGTTGTTGGTGGAATGCGAAACAGTCTTGTTACAGATCTTACTGGCCGTTCGATTGCAGCCTTGTTTCAATTGGCCTTTGCTTTGTTCTTGATCAACCGCTCTCGATGGCTTGCGTTTCTACTTGCGAAATGGCAGCGTTGGGAAAGTGTGGAGAAATCATCATGAAGGCGCAAAAAATGGTTGCAATCCTCTGTCGCGCATTGGGTGTATCAGTGGTGATGTTCTTGACTCACCGCTTGCTGCCGCTCGGCGCCCGACTCTACAGCGAAATGGAATATCCCTCCAAATCACAGCAAGACCTTCAATTGTTTCTAACTTTTTCACTCATAGGCATAGCGGCTCTGATTCTTGTTGGGTTGTTTTTCATTTGTTTTTCGACCACTGTGTCGAAATGGATGCTGCATGATTGTGATAATGAAGCGTATTGGTGTACAGCATCCCCGAGAGATTTCAGCCAAATGGTGTATGGTATTCTCGGTGGAATTTTCATCATTACACTCATGACGCAATTTACATCGGTTTGGATTCACATGATCGACCGCCCCTTCAAAGAAAACTTCATAACATTTTTTGGCATCTGGCTGCAGCTTGGAATCGGAATTTACCTTGTATTGGGTCCTGCTCGAATTGCCGAGAAATTTCAAGAATTCATTCAATGGGGCCATCAAAAATCCGATTTCCAATAAAATAGAATGGTCCAACAATCCCCTCGCCCTCCGGGAGAGGGAAAGGCTGAGGGGGCTTACTGAATAAACCA
>CAZEZQ010000877.1:0-542 GCA_964516245.1 uncultured bacterium
CTACTCCTGGGTGGCCGAGAGGACTTTTCTCTTACGGCGGGACCAAGGCAGGTTGGGACTGATAGTACCCGTATCGATCGCTTCATCGGGTTCCTTTGACGTTCTGCGCGACATTGTAGACGAAAGCTCACAACAGATATGGCTATCGCATTTCGCCAATCGCCCCGGTCAGCTTTTCGTTGGCGCACAGAACCGTTTAACAATAGTCCTCAGCGCTCTCAATGGTCCCTGCCGGGCGAGCTTCAGCACTCGCTATCACCGATGGGATGCGCGCAACGGTGAGCGCGACTCGCTGTTTGCGGTTATGCAGTACGTGGAGCTTGGTGACCTCTCGCGCGGATTCCACGGCCTCTATCCTAAGGTCGGCGACCGCCACAGCGCGTCGGTGCTCAGAAAGATCCGAGAAAGCAAGCCTCTTGGGGCTGTGCTTCGGAAACAGTCGCAGTATCCCGTCGTTTGGGTCCGAGTCCCAGGCTACTTCTGCCAGTTCTTCCTCGATCCGCCCAAAGCACGCCCAGAGAAGGGTGGTCGCGCAAAGCCAC
>CAZEZQ010000877.1:552-871 GCA_964516245.1 uncultured bacterium
GCCACGAGGCGAACTCATCAGTATCCGTGCCAATGACGAAGCAACTCAACGCCTGATCCATGCACTGTTGAACAGCTCGACCTACTTCCAGTTCTTCTGCGCCTATACCGATGGTCGCCATATCAACCCTTCTGATGTGACCCAGTTCCCCTTCGACGCTCAACACTTCACGAACAAGATAACAGATCGAATTAACGAGATCTCGGCACGCCTCGAGGACTCCATGAAGGAGAACACGTCACAGTGGCGCAAGAGCGGACTCCTGATCGACTCGGTAGACTCAACTCAAACGAAACCCGTTTTAGATAGGTCGATAAAG
>CAZEZQ010000877.1:881-2942 GCA_964516245.1 uncultured bacterium
TAGATAAGATCGATAAAGTCTTGGCAGAGCCTTACGGCTTCACGGACGAAGAACTCGATTTCATCATCAACTACGACATCAAATACCGCATGGGCGATGCGCTGGAGGGGGAGCATGATCAGGATGATCTGCCGGAGCAGGGCGATCAGCCGGATCTGAGGGGGAAACACCATGGCTAAAAAACTCCGCCCGAGCGGCGGTTATCGCAAGACCGCGAGTTTCCAGACAGCCACGATCATTTACGACGCCACGGTCTGGTTCTGCGAGAAGTACCTGGACCCGCGTTCACGTACCGTGGACCAGATGGTGCAGGCTGCCCGTTCGGGGCGCCAGAACATCGCCGAAGGCAGTCGCGCGGCGGCAACTTCGTCACAAACCGAGTTGCGTCTGCTCAACGTCGCGCGATCGAGCCAGGAAGAGCTGCTCCTCGACTACGAGGACTTCCTGCGCCACCGGCATCTGGCGCAATGGGCGCCCGATTCGGCGGAAGCCATGGCCGTGCGGAATGTGCCGCGCAAATTCAAGGCGGATCGGGCTGATCAGTCTGATCTGACCCATCTGACGGATCATGAGCGCTGGGTGCTGTACGCGCCCTGGCTTGAGCACGACGACCCCGCCGTGCGCGCCAATGCGCTCATTTGCCTGATCAACCAGGCGAATTTCCTGCTGGACCAGCAGATCGCCGCTGTGGAACAACAATTTGTCGACGCTGGCGGCTACAGCGAACAACTCGCCGCCGCACGCTTGGCAGAGCGGGGGCGGCGGAAAGTTCAGACGGATTCGTCCGATCCGGCTGATCCGACAGATCAGATCCCGGATTGCCCGCAGTGCGGCAAGGCGATGGTGTTGCGCACGGCCAAAACCGGCAACAACGCGGGCAAGCAGTTCTGGGGTTGTTCCGCCTACCCTGACTGTAAAGGAGCGGTGAACCTGTGAAGAGGAGTGCTCAATGGCAACAAAGTCTTCTATAGAATGGACGGAATCCACATGGAACCCGGTTACCGGCTGCACGAAGATTAGTGTGGGGTGCAAACACTGCTACGCCGAACGCATGGCGAAGCGATTGCACGCCATGGGCCAGCCCAACTACCGCAATGGGTTCAAGGTCACCTGTCACCCGGACACGCTGGGCCTTCCGTTGAAATGGAAGAAGCCTCAGATGATATTCGTCAACTCGATGAGCGACCTTTTTCACCGCGATGTTCCGGCGGCATTCATAGATGAACTCTTCTTCACGATGAATGAAGCACGCTGGCATTGCTTCCAGGTATTGACCAAGCGCGCGGGCCGCTTGGCCCAGCTCGCCGGTAGGCTCAAGTGGACCGGAAATATCTGGATGGGTGTCACCGTGGAGACCGACACCTACGTCGACCGGATCGACCAACTTCGCGAGGTCCCCGCCGCCGTGCGCTTCCTGTCGCTGGAACCGCTCCTTGGCCCCCTACCGAATCTGGACCTGACCGGCATCGACTGGGTGATCGTCGGAGGCGAATCCGGTCCCGGCGCCCGCCCCATTAAGGAGGAATGGGTTACCGACATCCGCAATCAGTGCCTGGCATCCAAGACTCCCTTCTTCTTCAAGCAATGGGGAGGCGTCCAGAAGAAGAAGACCGGCAGGCTGCTGGACAAGAGAACCTGGGACGAAATGCCCGAAATTGGAGGGGCTGTCGTGGCTGAGATTGCAGAGAGGTAGGGTATGGCACCGGGTTTCATCATCAACTACGACATCAAGTGCCGCTTGGGCGACGCACTCGCAACGTGCGACGGAGAATAGGAGCGATCCATGTACGAAAAACTCCTGAGCGAACTCAATGCGCTCCGGCAGCAGACGGCGCGCTTCAGACGTGTCACGCTCCACCTGCATTCTCCAGACAGCAAGGACTGGGGGCGCACTGGGGACAAGGAACGCAACCGCAAGGACAAGCTCCTTGCCGATGGCGGGGAGTCTCTTTTCCTGCGTGAGCTTCGGCCCCATTACGATGTGGTCGGTGTTACTGACCACATGAAATGCGGCTATGCGTGTAAGCTCAGCCAGGCTACAGCCGGAGCCGGCGATTGTAT
>CAZEZQ010000878.1:0-2942 GCA_964516245.1 uncultured bacterium
GCTTACCCCCCTTAATAAGGGGGGCAAAAAAACATTGCCCAAACTTATGGGTAAAAATCAGCTTAATAAGGGGGCAACTTCAATGTTCACATTTTGTGGTTAAAGATCAGCTTCAGGGGGGAATAAGCTTTGGATTTTCCATCACATTATGTTTGACTAACTATTAGCAATGTTCTGACATTTTGCGTTATATCGCTGTGACATTTTATTAGATTAAAAAAAGGTGCTGTTGTACAAAATTGAATACAAATATGAATCGCTTTTTACTATTGATCCTCTTTTTCGTGTTAAGCATCACAACCGCTTTTGCTCAACCGGATACCTCATTCACCATTGGCCGGCTTAAATATTCTGGTGGCGGTGATTGGTACAGCGATCCGAGTTCGCTCCCCAATTTGCTTACACAATTGCAAGAACGGCTGAATATCGATACGGCACGTGAAGAGACAGTAATAGCCCCATCTGACCCCAATTTGTTTTCTCTGCCTATGATATATATGACCGGCCATGGAACCGTACGCTTCAGCACGCGTGACATTGACAATTTGCGGGAATATTTTGAGCGGGGGGGGATGTTATGGGCAGACGATAATTACGGGATGGATGAATCGTTTCGTAAGGAAATACGGCGCGTGTTTCCTGATTCTCCCTTGATTGAGTTGCCCAACGATCACCCAGTTTATTCGATATATTACCATTTCGACAAAGGGGCACCCAAGATTCATGAGCATCACGGCGGACCGCCCCATGTTTACGCCATTTATCATAAAGGGCGAATGGCGGTGTTATACACGTATAATACCGATATTGGGGACGGGATTGAAAGTGAGGGGGTGCATCCCGAAGATTCACCCGAAACCCGCGAGCAAGCCATGAAAATGGCACTCAATATAGTTTTGTTGGCACTCTCGAATTAACCCAAAAACAAATAGGAGTAGGGAAGTTAACAACTTTCCCTCAGCCTTCGGCGGTTATGCCGCTATGGTTTGCGATTTGCAATTCTCCCTGTAAATATTGAACCGCCGCTTTGAGTTGGGGATCGCGGTCAAACAGTTTTTCGAGTCGGGTGTAGTTGGTGTAATCTTTTTCCATAAATTCTTTCATTTCTTCTTCGTTCTCAAGCCGCTCTGCCACGCTGTCGACTTCAATATCCGGTTTGATTCCCACTGCGTGGATGCATACCCCGCTGGGAGTGAAATAGCGTGCCACCGTTAATCGCAATCCCGCACTGTCGATTAAGGGAAATACCTCTTGCACCGAACCTTTGCCAAAACTCGTCTTGCCGACCACAACCGCGCGGCCATTGTCTTTTAAGGCGCCGGTTACTACCTCTGACGCACTAGCCGACCATTGATTGAGCAAAATGACCATGGGGATTTCGGTAAAACCATCAGAGCCATTTGATTCGTCTACAAAATTGGTTTTGGGAGATTCACGCCCTTCAGTATAGGTCACCAACGAACCTTTTTCCAAAAAGATTTCAGCAATGCGTACTGCTTGATCGAGATAACCACCAGGATTCCAGCGAAGATTCAAGATCAACTTTTTCATTCCTTCGGTTTTTAAATAGCGCATGGATTCAAGCACATCACTGGAAGCCTCCGCGTAAAAATTCGAAAGGGTGATCATGCCGATATCGTCGGTCAGCATTTCTTTGGAGATTTGCTGTTCGCGGTTAATGGGAGCCCGTTTCAAGGTGACATCGAAGGGTTCAGGGATCGAGGGCCGCTTGATAGTGAGTGTCACTTCTGTGCCTTCTTCGCCGGTAATCAATTGAATGGCGTGGTCTAATTTGTCGCGATAAGCGCCATCAAAATGACGCAACACTTCGCCATTCACTGCTGTGATGATATCTCCCGCTTGTATCCCGTTTCGTTCGGCCGGTGTGCCGGGCAAGGGTGTAATGACCAACACGCCTTGGTCATCCGCTGTATCCCAATCCACACTAATTCCAACGCCATAAAATTCATTCGATTTATCTGGTTCACCTGACAGTGATTTTCGCAAATTTTCGTGATCGTGCGGCGGGAGAAACTGGCTGTAGGGATCGCTTAAACCACGCACTAGCCCCACACTCGCCCAGGTCCACATTTTTCGGATGGTGGGTGTAGCGTCTTCAGGTTGAATTTTGGCGACTTGATTCATGAATGTTTGAATCTTTTTTGCATACACGGTGCGTATGGTGTCTGAAGAATCGTTGATCGAAAACGTGGCCGATACAATATCACTCTCTTCTGCCAGCAAATCGGGGAAATTGGGTTTTGCTTTTTGATACAGATTCTGCCAGGCATGTTCGTACAAAGTGGCGGTATCCACTGTATCATCATAGCGGTTTACGATGTGTTCAGTAACTTGATAAAAATTTCGAAATCCGATGGCATTATCACGAATGGGGTCTGTATGTGCAATTGTTGTTACGCTAAGAAATAATAAGATGGGTAAAAGACGGATCGTATGTACAACCAAGGCTTTCATAACTTTCTCCTCAAAAAAGAGTGTAACTCGTAATTGTAAGTCAACTGGTGAAAATGTGGAAGGTATTTTTTACTCCCTGCAATAAATTATTCATTGGTTAGCGGCCCCAAATCAATGGTGTAAAGAATATTATTACCTTTGATAGGCCTGGTTCCAAAACCTCACGGCTAACCCCATTTTCGTGCAAACGATGCCATGCGATCAAGGCTGCCCCCGGTTGTCCGGACATCCATGAGGTTATACCTATATAATACCACATTGAATCAAAATTCTCGAATGTTTCGTGTGATTTTAGCTGGTTTAGCAACTGTAAGGCTTTATCTGGTTCTTGTTTCTCCAAATAGGTTACCAAAATATTAGACATTTCGCGATTGACATCCTCTTTCTCTTGAGAGGGAGCCATCACTAGAAACATTTCTTCAACCAAATCCATGCGGTCGATCTGGCGGAAAAATCCCAGCGATTCC
>CAZEZQ010000879.1:0-2941 GCA_964516245.1 uncultured bacterium
ATTCCAAGGTTCACATTTTGTGGGTAAAGATCAGCCTTATTAAGGGGGGGTAGGGGAGATCTGAACCCATCTTTTCCAAATGACAAACTACTAATAGTTTCTATCGCATGAATGGTGAGAGAATGTCTCTCATTGTAGGGGCATCCGCCGCAGCGGATGCCCCTACATATTTTCATTTCAAAACTTCGAATATCTTTGGTTAGTCTTTAAAAGACCAACAATTACTGCTCAATATCAAACTCACTATACCGCTGATTGAAGCGGGGCCAAGGGGAAATGAAGGCGTTCGTAATACATCGGGCCTTCTTTCTGCAAAACGCTTTGCATGATTGAAAAGCCATTCACCTGGAATGTACCAAAAGAATAATCACTATAATCTTTCAAGGCTCGAACCGAAGCGCGCTGATTGCGCATGGCTCGGCCTATTGTGAGGTGAGGTTTGAATTTCTTTTTGTCGAATGCGATTTTGCTATCTAAAAGCGACTCTCGTATACGCTGTTCGAGCGCAGTCAGAGGGCTCGCACCTTTCATCACACCGATCCAAACTACGGATGGCTGCCCCTTGGGTGGAAACTGCCCCACACCATAAAGTTCCAAAGGAAACACGCTCATTTCTTGCATCAACGGACTCAGGCTTTTTTCGAGTATTGAAAGGGTTTCAATCGAAGTGTCTCCAAGAAATTTCAATGTCAGATGACAGTTTTCAGGCCTTGTCCATCGAATCCCACGTGTCTCATGGCCAATGGTTTCTTGAAATTGGCCGATTGCCTCCCGAATCTCGAATGGGAGATTGATTGAAATAAAAGCTCGTATGGTTTCTGATTGATTCTGTTTGCCCATATCAATATTTTGCTCGGATGTCCTGATTGTGTCCAGCGACAAGATCGGGGATTGCGGCTATGATTTTTCATTGCAAACAATGGAGGAAATTCAGTATGGCGGCTGTCTTGTGGATCGTTGTTTTGATGCTTGGCTGTGTGGCGCAATTGCTGATATCTTCAAATAGTATTTTTTGGGGGCTGTTACTCTATTTGGTTTGTGGCAGTACTGGATTCTGGTTGTTATTCCTACAAAACTTATTCCCTCTAACCGCTAAACCCGACATTCGCGTTATAAAATTGGATGTTTACTGGATACCGGCCGCTTTAGGTGTCCTCTGTGTAATAGGAGCCTCCTGGTGTATTTGGACCTCCACGGCAATGGTTGAGTTACCTCCAAATTATTTTTTTCCCGCCACACTGCTTTGGTTGCTATTCTTATTGCTTATAGGCATCTCGCCGATAGTTTGCTTGATTCGAACCGCTCGAAACGAAACACCCCGGTATTGGTTGATCCTTGGAATGCTTGTATTATTCAGTTGTGTATTAGGAATGTATCGATTGGCCGAAGTGCCTTATACCGTGCATGCAGATGAAGGCATGGTCGGTGTTTATGCCCGCCAAATTCTTGAAGGAAAGATGAAGACCTTTTTTTCCACCTCATGGTATTCGATCCCTCAATTATTTTATTTTGTTCCGGCGTGTGGAATGTATCTATTCGGCGATGACTTGTTTGGCCTGCGAATGAGCACAGTGATTGTGGGAACACTGAGTGTGATCCCGTTTTTTGTAGTCTCGCGCGCCATGTGGGGATGGCTTGCCGCCATAATGGCGAGCGTACTTTTGATTTGCAATCATTGGTTCTTGCACTTGATGCATTGCGGGGTGAATTACGTTCAAGCCTCATTTTTCTGCATTTTATTGTTTTGCGTCTGGCATTTCGCCAATCAAAGCAAACGATTGTCGTTATGCGTATTGGCGGGTTTGATTATGGGGATTGCGCTGCTTTCGTATCAGGCCAATCATTTGATCCCGTTTTTATGGGTGTTTGCGCAAATGTGGATGTGGATCGTGAGATGGGCGGATTGGAAATGGTGGCTGCTCTCCACCCTGATCCCAATCGTGCTGGCGATTTTAACCATCTTGCCGCTCCATACCAACCAAGCTGGGATGGTTAGCAAACATGGGATGTTCAGCGCTCGGGCGAGAGGTGTGGTTGTATGGACAGAACACAACCTGAAACACATGAATTACGCCTATCATGCGGAAGGCAATATGAACAAAGTGTGGCGCATACAGACTCAGCGCGCCCTTCTTTCGCCTATCGCTTATCACGACACCAGTATTCAATACGGCGGAACAATTCCATTTTTGGATCGATTTACAGCGGTGTTGTTTATGATTGGCGTAGTTGTTTCCGCCCATCGTTTTTTTGATCCCAAATGGTCTGCTCCCGTATTGTGGGTGTTGGGAATTCTGATAGCTGGCGGCATTCTCACAGTCGATCCACCCTTTTATCCACGTTTGGCAGGCATTACGGCCCTTCTCTATTTGATTGTTGGTGGAGCAATTGCATCATGGCTGCAATTGGCAAAACAGACTTGGATATCAAAACTGTTTGTTTACGTGCCCATTGGAATGTTTTTGATCGCCGTATCATCCATTCATCTTCACTATTACTTTGATACCTACGCCCAAAAGGTTTCGCGCGAAAGCGTGCATTATCCTCAAACCCGCCTTGCCTACTATATCCTGGATCATGACCCCAATACCACATTTTTCATCATTCCCGGCGAACACTTCACATCCCAAAGCGGCACGGTTCTTTTTATGGCGGATGAATATCGCGCAATGGATGTAGAAACTCCACCCCCGGTATTTCCGAAGCAAAATCAGGTGCTCGTGGTACATCCTTCACAAGAAAATGAAATCGCTCAATACCGCCTTCGATATCCCAATATGGAATTCAATACCCATAAGAAAGAAAACGGAGAGATCATATTTTATTCGTTTGAACATCCCTGATGGATAGGATTGATTTTTAATCGCAGATTCTAAGATAATCAGTAATGACGATCCGGCAAAAAGTTATTTTTGGAGCGCAGGCGTCCTCGCCTGCAACT
>CAZEZQ010000880.1:0-2933 GCA_964516245.1 uncultured bacterium
CCGAGCCATGTCGTTGTCTTTAGGAGGGCGAGGCTCCCGCCGAGCCATGTCGTTGCCTTTAGGAGGGCGAGGCTCCCGCCGAGCCGGTTTGATTGAACGACTTCTGATTTACGTAAATAGTTATGCATAACCAATAAGAACTTCAGAACTTACGTGAAGTGTATCATAAGAGTTACGCTTATCATATCCATTCAACCCTCCCCTAACCCCTCCCAATCTTGGGAGGGGAATTGCTTCAATTCTCTGACCTATTACTTTTTAAAATACAAATAGCAATCAGTGTCCATGTTGGTTCAAAAAAATACTTATTGAGTTTTTATAAAACCCTCTTCATGATTCATCTCCCCTATCATTCTCTTGGGTATCCTACCTGATAAATATCACCGTTGCTCACCGTCCCATTCGTCGCATCATAGTGAACTTCCACATTCTCCATATCCTGGTCCGGTCCATAGCTGAAAACAACCCAATATTCTCCAAGAAGCGGGTCATTGATATAGTGCAAATACTGGCTGTCAATTCCAAAAGGGCCACCACGATTCAGACGTGCCCCATTGCTCTCCTCAGAAAATTTTTGAGCATAAAAGGGATCATGAGGGATACGGCTGATATAAGCCACCGGCATGGTTAACCGCCATGTTTCCGCAACCGCTGATGGATGGATTAAGGGATGAGGGCTCGGTGGATAGGCCTGATGGTCAATGAAATATTGCTCAAGAATCGTAGAGAAATGATTTAACTCTGAAATCGTTTTTGCCACTTTGGCCTTGGTTTGAGCCCGCATAAAATTGGGGACAGCAATGGCCGCTAAGATTCCGATAATCGCAACAACAATTAACAATTCGATTAAAGTAAATCCAATCCGCATGCGATGGGTACAATATAGAAAGTTCATACACAAGCCTCTATAAACAACGTAATTTCATAAATTGGAATTTCCTATCTAAAGTATCATCAATTTTTAATATGTTATGATCCAATTGGTGAGTGACAAGAGCAGTTTGGGTGACAAGGGTAGAATGTTTTTATTCTACCCTTGAAAACAGGGTGAGTCATAGGCAGGCATCGTTAGCCAGCCTTAGAAACTACTTCCATACAAAAATCTTAATTGCCGTTTTCCTGTCTTCCTTCCCTCCTGGCTTCCTGGTTCAGATAATAGACACATCACAGTTAAAGCCGAATGGACACCGCCGTTTTGTGCCCATCATAATCAAACTATAAATCCTCTCCCTCACCCCGCCAGCGAAACCCAACCGATTTGAAAGTCTCCTGTGATTCTGCCGATTTGATCTGCTTCAACAAGCGGCTCAACAGATGATGATGGTCTGAATCTTTTCGAAGCGCTATCGGCTGCACCGCCTGGGCCGCTGGGTGGTCGATCTCGATGATGTCGGCTTCTTCATCAGCTGCATGAACGGTATTGACGCGGTATACGATCACCGCTTCCAGTGCTCCAGCTCGAAACTGGTTGATCAACATATCGCCGGTGTTAACGGTAGAATCGGCCCCAGCGCTGACTTGTTCGTAGATGCCAATTTGATCCAATAAAGTTTTGGTAAGCCCGCCCAAGGCGCTAAGTTCAGGGTCACAAATTCCGACTTTGAGTTCTTTGTTGGTTAAATCATGAACCGATTGGATATTTTTAGGGTTTCTGTTTTCCACCAGCATCACGATATCGGTTTCGGCAATGTTAATCGGGTCCAAAAACAGATCACCCACTTGGTGCATAAAAGAGACATCGCAGGCAAAGTAGGCATCCGGGCGCTGTCCGGTTTTCATTTGCCCCACCAGAATGCCGCAGCCGTTGTAGGCCACATCAATCATGCAGCCTTCGCGTTTTTGAAACTCGGCCAGAGTTTTGTCGATGGCGGGCCGGTTGACAGTGCCGCTAAAGAGCACGATTTTTGGCCGTTCGGCCCATTTGTCTCCCTGCACTGGGTTATAGCCCTTTTCGGCGAAGACTTGCAAACCCCTGTCGCGCGCAGTGAGATAGCGGGCGAATTTCAAAGCTTCAGTCGGTTGCTCGCTGGAAGCAAGCACAGCAATGGTGATTTGCTGCTTGCCTTGGTCGAGTTCAGGCACATGAACAATTTCCAATTCGGCGTACTGAGCGGCTACCGCATCCCAAATGATGCCCGCATCGATGCTGCCGATTTTGATGGCGTTGGCAATTTCGTTCACAGTGGGTTTGTTGACATCAGCCTGTCTCGCAACCTTCGGCCAATGGCCGCTTTGCTCAAGCAAATCTTTGCTGGTGCGGCCCACCGATGCCATCTCAGGGTTGGCTAACCCAAACGAGACCTCATCCCGCAGCAAATCATTCACAGTTTGAATCTTTTTCGGGTTCCCTTTTTTGACTGCAATAATTGGAACCAAATGAGCCACTGGAATCTCTTCTTTTACCAGGCCTTTTTTTCTGGCGATTTCAATATAACTTTGATCGCCGGCCAGATACAAATCGCCTTTTTCAGCCACGCGCAAATTGCTCAGCAACGTGCCAGATCCCGCGTAGTTGATTTCAATGGGTTTCCCATACTCTTTTTCATACTGATTGCAGATGGCCTCCACCGGCGGTTTGATTCCAGCGGCGCAATAAAACAGAATGGGCTCTCCCGTGGTTTCAGGCGCGTCTTGATAACGGTTCCAAACCAGAAGAGTGATAAGAGCGGCAATAATAATGAGCGAAGCCAAAGCAACCTGGCGAACACGGTTCATAGTCAAACCTCACAAGTAGAATCGAGTAGTATGGTATGATAGAAATAATGAGTAGCCTGTTGTTATTCCCACCTTATTAACAGCGATTTATAAGGGGGGCCAGGGGGGATCCGCTACCATCATTTCAGCATAGCCACCCTACTAGTACTCCATGATATTTGATTTTGTCAAAGGATAGCATCGGCTTCAAGCCGCTGCGTTTTTCTCGCAGCATCCCC
>CAZEZQ010000881.1:0-2932 GCA_964516245.1 uncultured bacterium
TTTTGGAGCGCAGGCGTCCTCGCCTGCAACTACATATAGAGCAGGCGGGACGCCTTCGCTCCAAGATGTGGTACACCAAAATGCTGGATTTTACTTTTTGCCTGATCGTCAGATTAAAGGTTTTCATTTTGTGACTATCCAAATTTTCAATATTACAAGGAACAGTGCGCTTAGATTTATTTTCAGTCAAGCGAATTCTTATAAAAAAATCAAATTCTCTCAAAATCTTGGGATTTGAGGATTTCCCTTATCTCGCGAATTGACTAGAATGCGTGAGATTAAGATAACAACAAATATGCTTAGGGGTGACTATGAATATACGGCCATTCTACATTGCTCCCGTATTGCCGGAAGAATTAAAGCACTTAAAAGATATTGCCATGAATCTTTGGTATTCATGGAACTGGGAAGCCGTTCATCTATTCATACGAATGGATGAGCAATTATGGGAAGAAGTGTACCAAAATCCGGTGGCAATGCTGGGGCGTGTTTCTCAAGCTCGTTTAAACGAACTTGCTCGCGATGATAGTTTTGTAGCCAGCCTGGAACGTATTTACAATTCAATGCAGGCATATTTGAATTCGGATAAATGGTATCAAAAAGTATATTCCGACCAACCCGATATGCTGGCCGCTTATTTTTCCTGTGAATTCGGCCTTGCCGAAGCCTTGCCGGTGTATTCAGGCGGTTTGGGGATTCTTTCAGGCGATCATTTAAAAACGGCATCCGATTTAGGAATTCCACTCGTGGGTATCGGTCTTCTCTATCGGCAAGGATATTTTCGCCAACGGCTCAACGCCGATGGCTTTCAGTTAGAAGAATATCCTGAAAACGACTGGTATCAAATGTCGGTCAATCAAGAAAAAGATAAAGACGGCAACACGATTGTGGTATCCGTCGAAATGGCGGAAACCACCGTATACGCTCAGGTATGGCGGGTTCAGGTGGGGGCGGTTCGCCTATTTCTTTTGGATACCAATTTTGCCAGAAACAATGCCTGGGCGCGGCAAATTACAACCCAGCTTTACGGTGGAGACCGTGATATGCGCATCCGCCAGGAACTTCTATTGGGGATTGGGGGGGTCCGGGCCCTGGAGGCAATCGGTTTGCAACCCACAGTGTATCATCTAAATGAAGGCCATTCCGCCTTTTTGATATTGGAACGGATCCGCAAATTGATTTTGGAGCATAAACTCTCTTTCAAAGAAGCGGTTGAAGTGGTGCGCTCAACCAATGTATTTACCACCCACACTCCTGTCCCGGCAGGCAATGAACAATTTGATACGGGGTTATTAAAACATTATCTGCATGGTTGGATCGAGCAAATTGGAATTTCGTGGAATGATTTTATTCATATGGGCCGCGTGAACCCCAATGATGACAAAGAACTTTTCGGCATGACAGTGTTTGCGCTGCGTAATTCCGGTTATAGCAACGGGGTGAGCCATTTGCATGGCGAAGTTTCACGAGGAATGTGGAACCGAATTTGGCCCAATGTCCCCCGCAAAGAAGTCCCCATCACTCATATCACGAATGGAACTCATACTCGTTCATGGATAAGCCATGAACTAGGAGATTTATTTGAATCATACCTCGGGCCACGATTCGTCCAAAAGCCCTGGGAGCATGATATTTGGGATCGTGTAGAACGCATTCCTGATGTGGAGCTGTGGCGAATGCACCAGCGGCGGCGGGAACATTTGGTATTTTTTGCCCGCAAGCGTCTGCGCCATCAAATCGAACGCCGAAATGAACATGGCGTGAATTTGCGGCACGCTGAAGAAGTGTTAAACCCCCATGCGCTCACCATAGGGTTTGCCCGGCGTATGGCGACTTACAAACGTGCCAACCTATTGTTCACCGATTTGGAACGCCTGAAGAAAATCATCACCAACAGCGAACGGCCGGTTCAGTTTATTATTGCGGGCAAAGCCCATCCACACGATATCCCAGCGAAAGAGATGATCAAACGGCTGTTTCACATCATTCATGAAGAACCGTTTCGCTCTCACTTTGTGTTTTTGGAAAATTACGACATCAATGTGGCTCGTTATCTGGTTCAAGGGGTGGATGTCTGGTTGAATAATCCCCGCCGACCATTAGAGGCATCGGGCACGAGTGGTATGAAAGCCGCCATGAATGGAGGTCTGAATGTTAGCATATTGGATGGATGGTGGGATGAAGGATTTACGCCCGAAGTGGGGTGGGCAATCGGCACACGGGATTCATTTGACGATCCCAACCATCAAGATGTGGTTGAAAGCGAGGCGCTTTATAACTGCCTTGAAAATGAAGTGATCCCCGATTTTTATGACCGTGACGCCATAGGAATGCCAC
The DNA here is from genome assembly GCA_964516245.1 of uncultured bacterium. Classification (GTDB taxonomy): domain Bacteria; phylum Hinthialibacterota; class Hinthialibacteria; order Hinthialibacterales; family Hinthialibacteraceae; genus CAZEZQ01. The sequence continues at coordinate 2,338 of CAZEZQ010000881.1, forward strand.
GCTCTTGGATACGAAAAATGAAAAATTCCATCAAACACTTGGGCAGGCAGTTTAACACTCATCGTATGCTGGAAGAATATACAGACAAATTATATATTCATGCGCATCATGGTTATGAAAAACTTCAATCCAACAAATTTTCAAAAGGCAAAGAGTTGGCCGCTTGGTGGGACAAAGTCAAACTCGCCTGGAATCAAGTGAAAATAGAAAATGTTGAAACCTCAGCCGCATACGAAGAATTGCATGTCGGTGATATGCTTGAAATCAAGGTGCAAACCAATCTGGGCAATCTCAATTATACCGATGTTTGTGTGGAAGTGATGTATGGACAAATTGATTCCAAAGGCGAAATGTTAAATGGAGATATCTTCAACACGGATTATTGTGGCACGGATGGAAATGGTTCCCATTTGTTTTGTTTCAAAATTCCTTGCCAGGAAAGCGGACAACATGGCTTTTCCATACGTGTACGGCCAAATCATCCGGATTTGGCGCCCGCGAGCAAGTATGAATTTATCACGTGGGGATAATAAGACGATACGGCAAAAAGTAAAATCCAGCATTTTGTTGTACCACATCTTGGAGCGCAGGCGTC
>CAZEZQ010000882.1:0-2507 GCA_964516245.1 uncultured bacterium
TTGATTGTAGGGGCACGTTGTCCGCCGCGGCGGATGCCCTATTTGAATCTATCCATGTCAAAAAAATGATTTACAGCTTCAATCCAGGTGTTATGCCTGGATTTTTGTTTTAAAAAGATACGACGGTTACTTTTTTTCTATATTGATAAAAAAATTGATAAAAAAAATACTTGACATAGATAGTTGATTTATATTATAAAGGTTTCTGTTTATCATTACGTTTTTATTGTGTACATTTGAATATGAAATTCATAGAAAAGAGGAAGTCGCAATGGCTGTGAAAGACAATAAAATTGTTAAAGCGGCAATTTATCCCGCGATTGGAATTGCGCGGGTCGGGAACAGCAAAGAGGAATTTTTTATTGGTCCTGAAACCATCATGCCCGAAAAACATCCTGTGGGTTTTTACAAAGACAAAACCGGCGCGCTCAAACGGCAAGCCGCTCGGTTTCGTGTGTATGGATTAAACGAAAATGGCCAAGTGGTGAAAGAACTCAATGCAGAGAATGCAGAAATATCATGGCGCGTGCATGTCGCGAATAAAAAATCCGCCTGGTATGAATTTGAAGTGGCGATGGACATCCCCCAAGCCAAACCGGTTCCATTGCGCAATGCGAACTTTCTGGGCAAAGATCGCAAAAAACTGATCATTGATCCAGGGTCGATTGAAATCTCCGGCGCAATTGAAAGAGGCAGTCAATATTACTTTGATAAAGGGAAATTTTTGGGTGAAACCGTCTATTTGGGAGAATTGCGAACCGATGAAAAAGGACGCTTATTGTTTCTAGGCGGGCATGGCAAATCGAATACGCCTTATCCCAACAATCCACCCACCACATTCGCCAATAACGAAGGCTGGCATGATGACATGTCGGATGGCCCGGTGGATGCGGAGGTCACATTCGAGGGCCAGAAACTCGAGGTCGAAGGGGCTTGGGTGGTTTGTGCCCCGCCCAATTATGCACCGGATCTTATTTCTGTTCAAACTATGTATGATGTGATAACAGATGCCTTACAGGGGAAATACATCACTCCAAAAGAACGTCCATCCTTTCAAGAAGATATTTATCCACTCTTGTTGCAATTCAGTATGAACCAATGGGTTAACAAAGGGTTCTATGTGGCGTATGGATACAACCAGCCCTATGATTTTACCAAACCAGACCTCATCAAACGTTTAGCCATTGTGACAAAAGATGAAAGCGGGAGGGTGACAGATGAATTTCGTGAATATCGCCGTCAGATATTCAATTATTTTCGCCCGCCAGATGGCAAGACCATTTCTCCTCAATTGTGGCCTTGGATGTATGGGGACAGTATCGAAATCCCTGCTACGACAGCCAATGCCTATCTTTCCGTAACCCCCACGATATATGGATATTTGCAGAAATGGATGCAGGGAGATTTCGAACAGGATTGGGAGCCCGGCATAAAACCTGTGAATAATTTGGAAGATATTGAATCTCCACAGGATCAAGTGGATATGCTTACCAAGTCAGCCTTGTGGTATTGCCTGGGTGGCGCTTTTCATCCGGGGTGTGAGATGACGTGGCCCATGCGCATGGCCGGTATGTATACAGGGCCTTACCGCATCCGGCGACGTTCGGCCAACAATCCAGAACCGGATTATGGAGACTATTTGCAGCCTGAATGGTTTCAAAACGGGAATCCGAGTACCACCCCGTTGGGTGTATTTTGGAATGGACCGGGTGATATTACCCGTTGGATGGCGATCCCCTGGCAAACCGATACTGCCAGTTGCCGGGCTGGCTATGAATCAAAATACGATCCTCTGATCCCAACATTTTGGCCAGCGCGTGTCCCCAATACAGTTTTGACCGAAGAAGATTACCGGATTGTGATGGATACAAGCAAACCCAAAGAAGAGCGATTGGCTGCATTTAATACGCGAGCCTCTTGGTATCGCATCTTGGGGCAAGACTATTTGACCCAAATTGCCAATATGGTGGAACTGTTTGGTGATTTGGGCGTAGTTGAGAATCGCAAAGGGATCGCGGATGACCCTGATTTTCCATCAGAAATGTATGTAGAATCCAAACCCGGCGAGGTGCCGGATGAATCAGCGGCTAGCACAGAAGAGAAGGAGGCCATCAAGAAACGAAAAGCGCTTTCAGAAACTTGCCATGATATTCCAAAAGATCGCGGCTTGTATGTCGGCCGTGTGGGCCGGGCTGAAAGAAGCCGGTAGATTTTCAATAAAAAAAGTATGCAGTGATTGAAAAAAGCGGATCATGTGTTTTTGATTTCCATAGATGGTTCAAGCCAAAATATCATGCAAGACATTGCCGGCAACGTCTGTTAGACGATAGTGGCGGCCATTGTGGAAGTATGTCAGCCGTTCATGATCCATCCCTAATGTATGCAGTATCGTGGCGTGAATATCGTGCACGCTGACTGGATTCACCACCGCCCGGTGGCCGATTTCATCGGTTTCGCCATAACTGGCTCCTCCTTGAATTCCGCCGCCGGCCATCCACATGACGAAT
>CAZEZQ010000882.1:2517-2930 GCA_964516245.1 uncultured bacterium
TGATCGCGTCCGATGCTGCCTTGCGAGACTGGCATGCGGCCAAACTCACCGCCCCAAACGATCAGAGTTTCATCCAATAATCCCCGTCCTTTCAAGTCGGCGAGTAACCCGGCAATGGGCACATCGGTTTCAGCGCAATGCATATCGTGGTTTTCTTTCAGTCCAAAATGGGCGTCCCAACTTTGTTGCTGATGCCCGCCGCCGCTGTATACCTGAATAAATCGCACACCGCGTTCGACCAGACGCCGCGCTGTTAGCAATTGCGTGCCCACATATTTGGTTTGATCTTGGTCCATACCGTAAAGCGCTTTGCTTTCTTCATTTTCTTTGGACAAGTCAAAGGCTTCTGGCGCTTTCATCTGCATTCGGTAGGCCAACTCGTATGACTCAATTCGCGCTAACAAATCGGATTC
>CAZEZQ010000883.1:0-2930 GCA_964516245.1 uncultured bacterium
CCTCCAAAGAGATGCTGGATCGGGCCCGACTGAAAACCGACAAAGTCTCAGGTCTTGCAAAAGTGCTTTATCAGGAAGCTGATATGTATCACTTACCCTTTCCTGATGACGCTTTCGATGCGATAACCATAAGTTTTGGCCTCAGAAACCTCAATAAATATGAAGATGCCCTTCGGGAGATGCTGCGCATTCTTCGCCCAGGCGGGTGTATCGCAATACTTGAGTTTGCACCACCTGCAGATGGTTGGAGGGGCTTTCTCTACCGGCTCTATCTTCGGATCATCCCATCCCTTGCCGCCCTTCTATCGGGCAATGTGTCTGCCTACCGTTATTTAGGATCTTCCATACGAGGTTTTCTCGCTCCAGAGGAGATACTTGCCTTATTCAAAGCATGTCAGGTACAGGGAGCAAGGAAGACACATATCTTTTTTAACAGTGTCTATCTCTATACTGGCTGCAAATAGCCTATCTTTTTCTCTTACGCCCCCCTTAAACGTTGACATTGAGCTTCCCGTCCATTAAGCTTTCTACTTGTTCGCCTAGCATTTTAGTAAGATATATTTGTCACTTCTATAAAATTCGTGTCTTGAAGGGAGAGGATACAATGGGAATGAACAGTGATAAGATCGATGACAGATTCATGAGAGCGGTAGTAGTCTTTGGGGCGTTGTGGGGCTTATGTGAAGCGATTTTCGGTTTTCTCCTGCATCTGGCCTCCAGGTACACCGGAGTTCCTTCCCTGGCCGGTTTTTTTATGTTTCCTCTGGGATTTCTCTTTATGGCGGGGGGGGTGCGTTCGACTGATAGAACTGAAGCGGCGTTTATGATTGCAGTTTTGGCTGCAACCATAAAGGTTTCCTCATCAGTTTTGGGGCCGGTACCATGGATTTTTGTACAGAACCCCGCATTCTCCATTCTTTTTGAAGGGCTTGCTGTATGGCTTATAGCAAGATTCTTCCTTGGCAAGCAGTCACCGGCAAAGGTTCTGCTCTTGTCGTGGAGTACTGCGATTTCCTGGAGAGTGGTTTTTATTCTGGTTCATGTGGTATTCGGGATCCAGTGGGGGCTCCTCTCCCGTGGGATTCCTGCAGTTGCGAGGTTTATATTTATCGACTCTGCGGTGAACGGTGTCCTACTCTTCTTGATCCTTAGAATGGAGCTCCCGGAAAGACTATCCATCAGGTCGAATAAGCTTCTTACTCCAACATATGCAGTATCACTCTTTATTCTCGCCTCCGTTTCCGAGATTGTACTTTCATCGCTTTAAGGTCGGGAATCGCAGGAATGAATGCAATTGTATTAGCTGGCGGTAAGAACACACGGTTTCTAAACCTATCCAGTCCCGGTAAAGCATTTCTCCAAGTTGGCGGCCGCTCAATTATAGAGACGATAATTTCCAGTCTCTACTCCATGTTTGATCGGGTATGTGTGGTTGCAGGGGAAAACGAAGCATTTTATCCTTTAAAACAGGTGTACAGCGACATCGAAGTGATAGAAGACAAGATTCCGGGGAAAAATTCGCTGGGTGGAATATATTCAGGCCTGGTTAATTCAGATGCTCTTTACAATTTTGTCATTGCCTGCGATATGCCCTTTATAAACAACAGGTTAATTCACTATCTCATTGAACACAGTGCGGGGTATGATATCACTGTGCCGATGGTCCACAACCATTTTGAGGGCTTGCATGCGATCTATTCCAAACACTGTATTCCCTTGATAGAGAAACAGTTAGCAGAAGGGAATTTAAAGGTTATCGACTTTTACAACAAGGCGATGATGAAAACAGTTCCGGAAGATATCGTGAGATTATTTGATCCTGATCTTCTGTCATTTATCAATATTAACAATAGAGAGGAGTACAGCAGAGCCTTGGAGATACATACGAATTTAATGGAATGCAGTAGTAACAATGTTGTTACTGCCTGTTGATAAAAATTACGGAGGTATAGAAGAAGATGGAATTGGGGATTATTGAACACATGTCCTATGACTGGAGGATCGCCCTTTACTTTTTCCTGGGGGGTCTTGCAGGCGGCAGCTATCTCTTTTCTGTTGCCGCAAACTATTGGATAAAAGGCTTTAAGCCTTTTGCGAAAACTGCCGCATTTGTAGCTTCTGTCGCTATGGCAGCCGGCCTTTTGGTACTTCTCCTGGATCTTGGTAAGCCCTTTCGGGCCTGGAGGCTATTTCTCACATTCAACCCTGCATCAGCTCTCTCCTGGGGGGTATGGTTTATCTCTATCTTCTTTGCCATAAGCGTGATCTACAGCTATTTCTTTTTCATGAAAAAAGAGAGTCTGTTAGAGAAGGGAAAGGTAAAATTTATTGCCTATATCGGTATCCCATTTGCCATTCTTACAGCTTCCTACACCGCTGTAATCCTGATCCAGGCTCCGGGAAGAGCGCTGTGGCACACAGCCCTGCTTCCGGTACTCTTTTTTAATGGCGGTTTGATTTCAGGGATTGCAGCAACACTCCTGGTCGCAGCAATAAGAAGACAAGATGCAAACCTTGGCCGGCTCGGAAAGCTCCTCGCATGGCTGATTGTTGCCGAGTTGTGCTTCCTTCTCATTGAGTTCCTTGTTCTCTTTAATGGAGGGAAAGAATATGTGCGCATGGCCCGGCATATTGCGATCGGCGACTACGGAATGCTGTTTTGGCCGGTTGAGATGATCCTGGGCTCGATACTTCCTGTGGTGATTTTTCTATTCATAAAAAAACACCCGCCTTTGAGTATGGCCATAGCTTCAGCAGCTAGCCTTATCGGTGTGTTTACTATGCGTTTTATTGTAGTGGTAGGAGGACAAGTACCTACCCACCTTTTTTAGATGAGAGGAGTTTTTGGTGAAAGGAGAAGAAGATATGGAACAGCATGAAGATAGAGACAAGATGAAAGAGAAGAAGGGACTGACTCGAAGAGATTTCCT
>CAZEZQ010000884.1:0-2917 GCA_964516245.1 uncultured bacterium
GTTGTCGGCATTGTCGATCAGGCCCTGATTGTTGGGTTCGACAAACAAGATCAATTTGCCCGGCTGAATTTCTTCTTCCGCTGTGCCCTCCACCGGGCTGGGAACGTACTTCCAAATCTGGCCCAGTTTGGCGCGGCCGCCGTTGGTGCAGGCAAAGTATATGCCGTTGTTGCCGGCCCACATGCCTTCACCGTGGGCAAAGCGGGCCGCCCCTTTGTTGAAACCTTGATGGCGCAGGTCGTCTTCGGACGATTCCACATTTTCAATATCGATCCATCGTACCTCGAGTTCGGTTCCCGTTTTGACGGTTTGTTCATCCCAATTGCGGGTATCCAAACTGGCCCGCTCGCGAATCGCCATCGCTTGCAGCCGGCCGCCATTTTGCAACTGTCCAGGCGTATGGGGGATGTACCGGTAAATCAACCCATCCCCGCGGTCTTCGGTCTGGTACACGATCCCACTATTGGCGTCAACAGCCACCGCCTCATGGTTGAAACGCCCCATCTCGGTCAAAGGCGCCGCCTTTACTGGCTGCCCCATATCTCGCGCGGGCACTTCAAAGGTATAACCATGGTCACGCTCGTATGTGTTATCGGCGCGTTGCACGGTCTCTTCGCAAGAGATCCAAGAGTTCCAAGGCGTAGGTCCACCCGCGCAATTCCTCATCGTTCCCGCCAAGCTCAAAAACTGTTTCTCGACGGTTTGCGTTTGTGTGTCATAGAGTATTGTGGTCGTGCCACCCAGGCTTGGAGATTCCCCTTTGCCCGCATCATAGAGCAAATCAGATGAAATGTATTGAAAGAGCGGGTTGCCTGTGTCAAACGCCCCCTCTTCTCCGGAAAGATCTGACACTTCATGATTGCAGATCAATATTGTTTTATTGGGTCCTCCAGGAAACGCGGCCATCCCATCACAGGCGGCTGGAACCAAAAACCCATCCGCCATCTTGTCCCGCTTGCGGGCGATGATTTTGTACGTAAAGCCCTTGGGCAAATCCATAATCCCGTTGGGGTCAGACACCAATTCCCCATAGCCGAAGGGAATATTGTCAATGTTCGGGGTTTGATTGCTGGTTTGGGCAAACAGGCTGCTCAATCCATGAAACCCAACACCGGCAGCGGCGCTTATCTGTAAAAAATGACGACGAGATAAACTCATCGAAAAACCTCCTTGAGAAAGATTAAGTCCAAATTTTACAGATAAGATAAAATTAAAAACAGGCTGGTTTTGTTAAAAAGTGATTAGGTTCTTACGCGCGCATTTTGAGAATTTGTCTCTTAGAATTGAATTCAGTTAAATCAATGCAAGGGATAATCTATTTAACCCCCTCCTAACCTCCCCCATTTCATTGGGGGAGGAATGGGAAAGCCCAATTTACATTTTAAAATTTCAAATATGTTTGATTAGGTTTGTGAGCAAACTCATGCATTTCAAAGCGGCACTTGAAGGGATCTGGTATTCCAGCTTCTTCCGGCCATGTTAGTATGGCCGGCCTGAAACATGTTTCGACTGTGATGGTGTAAAGAAAAACCAAATCTTACTTTTCACCCAGCACCAGCCGCTCTTTGCCCCCTATATATTTTTGCAGCACTTTGGGGATCAAAATGCTGCCGTCTTCTTGCTGGTTGTTTTCCAATATACCGATCATCAGGCGCGGGGTGGCCAGGCCAGAGCCGTTGAGGGTGTGTACGTATTTCGGCTTTTTGTCTTCTTTGCCGCGGTAGCGAATATTGCCCCGGCGCGCCTGGTAGTCTTCGCAATTGCTGCAGGATGAGACTTCGTAATAACGGTCTTGCCCCGGCAGCCAGATTTCTACATCGAAGGTCTTGGCTGATTGGTTGCCGATATCGCCCGTCACCAACAAAGTAGTGATGTAGTGCATCTCGAGTTCTTCTAAAATATGTTCGGCATCCTGCACCAGTTTATCTAGCTCCTCATACGAGGTTTCGGGCTTGGCGAATTTGTACATCTCGCATTTATGAAACTGGTGGATGCGCACCAATCCCCGCTCTTCTTGCCCGTAGGTGCCCGCCTCGCGGCGAAAACAGGGCGTAATCGAGGTATAACAAAGCGGCAAGTCTTCTTCTTTCAAAATTTCATCGCGGTATAGGCTGGTCAGCGGCACCTCGCTGGTGGGCAGCAGGTAAAACGGGTCATCCTTGCATTTGTAGAGTTGGTCTTCAAATTTAGGCAGGTTGCCGGAGGTGAAGGTGCTTTGCCGGTTAAGCAAATAGGGCGGCAACACGAAGGTATATCCCCGCGAAATGTTGTGGTCTTTCATATAACTGAGCAGCGCCCATTCGAGTTGCGCACCCCAGCCCAGATACATGGGGAACTGCGACCCGGCGATTTTGGCGGCGCGTTCAAAATCAAACAACCCGTGCAGCTTGCCCAATTCGAGATGGTTCTTTGGCTCAAAATCAAAACTAGGCTTTTCACCGTAGGTTTTTACCACCACATTGTTGGTTTTATCCATATCGGCCGGGACCGATTCGTGAGGGATGTTGGGCAGTTCGGAAACCTTGTGATAGAGCGCTTCTTCGGCTTCGCGCAGCTGAGCGTTTTTCTCTTTGATGGCGTCTGAAAGTTCCCGCATCTCTGTGAGAAGTTCGTCGGCATTTTCACCCGCTTTTTTCTTTTGCGCGATTTCTTTGTTGCAGGTGTTTTGCCGGGCCTTCATCTCATCGGTTTCGCTTTGCAAAGCGCGGCGCTGCGCATCCAATTCGAGAATTGGGTCCAATGAAATGCCGGGCTCGCGGCGGAGCAGTTGTTCTTCCACCCACTCTTTCTTCTCTCGAATCAATCGTATGTCCAGCACCAGCTATGTTCCTCCATAATTTTATGTTGAATCTCGTAGGATGGGTCATTCGCCGTGGCGAATTTGACCCATCAAGAAAATACATATACTTGCTCAAAC
>CAZEZQ010000885.1:0-2909 GCA_964516245.1 uncultured bacterium
GCAGCCCATCAAATGATCATGATGGGCAGAAACAGCGCTGCCCATCCTACGGCCTATTATTCTTTCGTTGGCCGGGGTGTTTCTAGAGCAAACGACAACAATTCTTCATATAATAAAAGTTGCGTATCCAATATCTCGCCATGAGTCAGCTCAGGGTAATTGCCGCCTGTCACACCATGGCTGCATTCATAGGTCATCGAGACCCCACCGCAGACGTGATGCAATGCGCTGGTAAGGTTAAACGATGGAGGAGGATAATTTTCCCCATCTGGTCTCGGCTTGGAAGGAGTTCCATTGGGCAGACCTTCTTTTTGATAGCGCTCTTGCAACTGTTTGGCGAAATTGTAGGTAGTTTCTTTGATATATTCTGGAACATAATGGTTGGGCAAAACTACCGTCCTATTGCCCATCGAATGTAGATTTACAATATAATCCGGCGCTTCCTCTTCCGCCACGCTCAATACCGCTTTAGTTTCTTCGGTCATGGGATCAAAAAACTCATCGTGCATCAAGTTGATTCCCGCATCGTTAAAATACGCCCCCAAGATCCCCACATCATCTTTCATGGGATGCCGCTCTTTGGCGCCCGGCCAGCCATACAGGCTGCCGTCTTTTCGAGTTCCCTGCCCCACCCGCGTCATTTCTTTTACGGGGATGCCTACAAAACTGTTATACGGGCACCGCGCCCGGCCATCCGGATTCGCAAGTGGAATAATTAACACCCGGCATTGATCCAATTTTTTTCTAAGCCCCGGCCATTCTTTCCCGCGCCAATCCTTGCCGGTTTCAGCGACGCGAATCAGGTTAACCAATCCAGCCACCCCTTCCACCTCTTGCCCATGCGGTGGGCCGACGAAATATACAATGGGTTGAATGTCTTCTGTTTTTTTGGCATAAAAAGCGGGGTCTCTGGCGGCTGCCGCTGAGTTGTAATTTGCTTGCCGCTGTAGGTCTGGTTTGTCACCATAAGTGGCCAAATACACCGGACGTCCACCCGGTGATATGGCGATCGCCTTGGTTTCACCCCGGTTAACGTTCAAGATGGTTTCTTGCACATCTTCTACAGTACTCTTAAAAAAGGATGGACGTTCAGGGTCGGGATACTTGGGTTCGATCACATCGGCAGAATTTCCCAAACTCACGCTGAGAATCAAAAATACGCTTGCAGTACAAATGGAATAAATACTTGCCCGTCTCATAAAATTCTTTTCTTTCTTTTATATCAATGATGTGTTCATTTCATTAAAAACCATTTTTTATAGGACAATAGGGATTCCGCACTGAGTTGCCCCCTTTTTGCCCTACCCAAACGATATCCCCAAAACTGACGAGGCCATTGGATGGGTTGTACAGAAATTGAGGCACGCCGTTGGTGCACCCATTTTCTAAATCTCCGCTCCAATAGCGGTTCCCTCCCCAACCGTTTTCCATATCCGGCCCCCAACTGTTGATACGGTATTCGTGACCCCAACAGTTGGTGTTTCTTCCACCCTCGCTCAAGGTTTCTACATAATCATAAGCGAAGCCCCACGTCTCATAATCTTCTTGGTTCAAAAAACTGGTAAATGGATCTCTAGGAATAGAACTTAAATACGACACCGGTGTGGTTAGCCGGTAGTAACGAATTTGATTGGGAGTGAGAACGCCTTCTGCGAAACCAAGATTATTTTGCCAGGGTGGAACAAAATTGTGATCCAAACGATACGCTTCCATCGACAATGAAATGGCGCGCATATCAGACACCGCATTGGCGATTTTCGCCCGGATTTGCGCATTCAAGAAGTTTGGAACAGCGATAGCGGCTAATATTCCAATAATGGCTACCACGATTAATAGTTCAATGAGAGTAAATCCCATCTTCTTCTGATTCAATTGAATCATGATAAACACCTCCCCATTGATAAAATTCTGACACACAGCTTAGAGCGCTAACATTTTATATCATATTTAATAATATGGATCAAGAAAATTCACAAAAACGGTAGGATAACATAATTGTAGGGTGGGGTTCAGCCCACCAACAAACACTCAGAAACGACGATTCGGCAAAAAGTCTGATCCAGAAAACGGCCCCACAATATATAGCAGCGCAGATATCCAACCTGCGCTTTATGTTCTTGGAGGCGAGGATGCCCACCAAGGCGCGTCTATGACCTGCGCTCCAAAAAAGACTATTGCCGAATCGTCTTGCTATATATGTCTGCCTTTGCATGCCTCGGCGATCTCATAATCTTTCGACGGGTCAGCTTCACCTGTTATGCACGTGAAACACATATACTCAGACACCGCCGAGCCAATCACCCATATAGGGTTGCCACACCTGCATCGTTCTCCAGCTTGGTAGGCCTCTAAGGCCTCTTGCAGCCGGGATGTTATTTCGGCCCGGTCTGTATCAGGATTGCTCTTCAAATGCAATTCAACGTAATCTTCAATTTCAATGGGTACAAACGGCATATTGATCTCCAAAATATATTTAATAACTAATTAACGGATCCTACTTATGATCCAGATGTAGTTATTGTTACGATTTTCTATTGATTTTTACTTGGTATAAGTTTTGAGGTTCTAATTGGTTATGCATACTATTTACGTAAATCAGAATTCGTTCAATCAAACCGGCTCGGCGGGAGCCTCGCCCTCCCAAAGGCAACGACACGGCTCGGCGGGAGCACGCCACGGCGCATTTTCAACCTCGCCCTCCTTGTATGAAACAACTTGTATAAGTTTTGAGGTTTGAATTGGTTATGCATACTATTTACGTTAATCAGAAGCCGTTCAATCAAACCGGCTCGGCGGGAGCCTCGCCCTCCTTGTATGAAACAACTTGTATAAGTTTTGAGGTTTGAATTGGTTGTGCATACTATTTACGTTAATCAGAAGCCGTTCAATCAAACCGGCTCGGCGGGAGC
>CAZEZQ010000886.1:0-1544 GCA_964516245.1 uncultured bacterium
AATCATTCAGGTAGGGCAAAATTAAAAAATAACACACAAATCCTTATAGAATTAAAAAAGACCGCTTATTCTACTAGAGCGGTCTTTTTTTATGGCCGAAATTTCAAATGAGGTGTGTATTTTATGATTGAAATCATGGGAATGCCGGTAGGGCCATTGCAATCCAACTGTTACTTGATTCTTTGCACGAAAACCCAACAATGTGTCATCGTTGATCCGGGCGAAGAACCAGACGCCATTGTAAATATGGTAAACATGAATAAAGCGGAACCAGTTTTGATCATCAACACTCATGGCCACGGCGACCACATCGGCGCCAACCGGGCGATCAAAGAAAGGTACGATATCCCTCTCGCCATTCATGAAGACGATGCCCGAATGTTGACCGACCCACAATTCAATATGTCTGCTTTGCTGGGTTTTAACATCACCTCTCCCCCGGCGGATATATTGTTGAAAGATGGAGACCGGCAAGAATTTGCCGATACTTCAATCGAAATCCTCCACACACCGGGCCATAGCCCGGGTGGAATTTCGTTGCTAATCGAAAACCATTTGCTCTCTGGAGATGCGCTCTTTAATTCTTCCATAGGGCGAAGCGATATTCCAGGCGCATCACACGAACAACTGATACGGGGGATTAAGGAAAAGCTCATGGCATTACCCGATGATACAATCGTATATCCCGGCCACGGGCCGACAACCACCATTGGAGAAGAGCGCCAAAACAACCCTTTTTTGCTATAAATGATGAATCAAGAAAAAGAAGAATCCCCGAAAAAATCCATTCATCCATTGCTTCGCCAGTTTGCAGACCATCTTACTATTGAGCTGGGTGTGGCCAAGGCGACTGTGGATGCTTACCGCCGGGATATCAAGCAGCATTTGGATTACCTTGCCGAAAATTCCATGCAATTTCCACAAGGCATTACCCGCAATGAATACGAAGCGTATTTGGATTCACTGCGGTTGGAAGGCATGAAGAATTCTTCCATTGCCCGCAAACAATCCGCTTGCCGTCATTTTTATCAATATTTGGTGCAAGAAAAAGTTATACCCGACGACCCCACACAATTGAGCAAGGTAGCGGTTCCATCCAAACGATTCAAAGGGGCATTGACACAAGACGAAGTGCAAAATTTGTTTGATGTGGTCGAGCAAGAGAAAAACGAACATTTCCGCCTTCGCGATTTAGCCATGTTCGAACTGCTCTATGCCACCGGCCTGCGGATTTCGGAACTGCTCAAACTGCGGCCCGGTGATTTCAACTTTCAGTTCAAGTTTCTGCGCGTGATGGGCAAAGGCAGCAAAGAAAGGATGGTCCCCTATCACGACCATGCAGGAGAACTGGTGCAACAATATTTGCATGAATCCCGCCCTCAGCTGTGCAAAAAACAGAACCCCGATACCGTATTCGTAAACCGCTTCGGCAAACCGCTCAGCCGCATGGGGTTTTGGAAGATTCTGCGCAAATACGCCCTATTAGCAGGCATCACCGCCGAACTTACCCCCCACACCCTGCGCCACACGTTTGCTACACATCT
>CAZEZQ010000886.1:1554-2904 GCA_964516245.1 uncultured bacterium
ATTGGAGAACGGGATGGACCTTCGAGTACTGCAAGAATTACTCGGCCATTCCAGCATCACCACCACTGAAATTTACACCCACATTGACGAACGCCGGTTGATGGAACTGCACCGGCAGTATCACCCGAGGAACCGGTAGAACAGCTTTTACTTTTACCCTCGGATGGTTGGCAAAAATGCCATGTCATTGAGCATTAACATTCATCTTTTCACCGCATCGGCATAAACTTCATACACTTCTTCTGCAACATTTCGCCAGTTTCGGACCGGCATGTTAACTTCTTGCTTTGGCTGTTCAGCGGCATGTTTGAGTGTTTCGGCCCAGGCGGTAACACTGTTGATACCCACATATTTCGCCTGCGGGCCGGCGATTTCGTGATGCACTGGGATATCAGAAGCGATCACCGGGGTGCCACAGGCATAAGTTTCAGCAATAGGCAAATCGTACCCCTCATACATCGAGGGGGCTAGCAGCGCATGGGCATTGCGGTAGAGCGCGGGCAAATGCTCGTTGGGAACATGCCCTAACGCTTGCATCTCCGGCTGCTCGAAGATCGATTCATCCTGCATCCATCCCAGGCGGCCCACTACTACCAGCAGAGTGTTCATCCCCCGCTTGCGCGCTTCGCGGTAGGCTTGGGCTGCCAGCATTAAATTTTTACGCGGTTCCCGCGTGCCCACAAACAAATAATATGGCTGTGATACCCCATACTGTTTCAACACCGCTTGGTCTCCTTCGCCGTTCCGGTGAAACAGTGTGGGGTCTACCCCCAAATGTATAGGCGCCACTTTTTCGATTGGATATGAAGTCTCTTGCAATTCATCGGCTACGGTCTGTGAGTCGGTGATCACAGTTTTGGCTTTACGAATTGAACGCGGGATCGTGGTTTTGTAATAGACGCGGGTATTGTTGGGGATGGTTTGGGGGAATTTGAGAAAGGTTAGGTCGTGTATGGTAATAATGTGAATCAGTTGCTTTGCTCCAAACAATGGGGCGATAAAGCTGGGCGAATGGAGAATGTCGACATTGAGTGGATCGAGAAAGCGTGACATGTGGCATTGTTCCCAATAGATGCGCTGAGTTGTAAAGCGGGCAGGGATGGAATAAAAGCGGATGTGTTTTGCGCTCCACCAGGCTTTGGGAATGGGGAAATCAGATGGGATCAATACCGACAATTGAAAGCCGTTCCACTCCAATTGGCTAAAGCCATGAATCAGGCCCCAGGCATAGCGGCCGGTCCCGCTTTGATTGGTGATCGATAAGGCGTTAAGCGCCACATGCATCACGGCAAACCTCGCTCAAATGATGATGGAGTTTCTTGGCCACCCGTTCTGCTGAGTAATGATGCT
>CAZEZQ010000887.1:0-2904 GCA_964516245.1 uncultured bacterium
GTGGCGTGCTCCCGCCGAGCCGGTTTGATTGAACGGCTTCTGATTTACGTAAATACCCTGCATTATCCATAAAAGACAATTCGGCAAAAAGTCTTTTTTGGAGCGCAGGCGTCCTCGCCTGCAACAACATACAGTGCAGATTAAATACCCACATTGCTATATATTGTGTGGCCGTTTTTGGGATCGGACTTTTTGCCGGTTTGTCATAAACGGGATGTTATAAATTCTCATCTAATATTTCACGTATTTTCTGAGCCAATGTGTGGCTTGAAAACGGTTTTTGAATAAGACTTATGCTTTCATCCAATCCACTATGATGTACGATAGCGTTTTCGGTATAGCCGGAAATATAGAGAACTGATAATTGAGGTTTTTGCTGGAGGATTCTAATGGCCAATTCCCGGCCGCTCATTCCGGGCATCACTACATCAGTCAATAACATATCTATCTCATCTGCATGTTTTTCAAAAAGTTCCACAGCTTCCTGGCCGTCTTTGGCAAGAAGAGGGGTATATCCATAACGTGTAAGGGCGCGATGAATTACATCCCGAACCTGTTCTTCATCTTCTGCAATAAGGATGGTTTCTTCTCCGTAGAATAGTTCGGGGGTAGTTGAAGCCGATACATCTTGCAGCGTGGTTTGTTCTTCATCTGAAGGAAAGTAAACTTTAAATGTGCTTCCCATTCCCGGTTCACTATAGACAAAAATAAAGCCTTTGTTTTGTTTGACAATCCCATACACGGTCGCCAAGCCAAGGCCTGTCCCCTTTTCTTTTTTGGTGGTAAAAAAGGGTTCAAATATATGCTCTTTGGTGTCTTGATCCATTCCAGTTCCGGTGTCTGCAACCGAAAGCATGACAAAATGTCCTATCTCCACAGTATAGTGCCTGTCAACATATTGTTGGTCGAAATACACATTTCTTGTTTCAAAAGTGATCTTCCCCCCATGAGGCATCGCATCTCGGGAATTCACTACGAAGTTCATAATAATCTGCTCGATTTGCCCCTGGTCCGCTTTGATATTGTGCAATGAAGAGTCGTAATGATAGATTAATTCAATATCTTCACCAATAAGGTGCCTAATCATCTTATCTAGATTTTGAATGAGTGTATTTAAATTCAAAATCTCTGGCTTGATAATTTGTTTGCGGCTAAATGCCAACAATTGCCTTGTTAATGAAGCAGCCCGTTGGGCGGCATCTTTTATAGCGATAATTTCCTTGTAAGCCGAATGTTCAGGAGGAATATCTTCTAGTGCAAAATCAGAACGTCCATTGATTACCATTAGAATATTATTGAAATCATGCGCCATCCCGCCAGCCAAGCGGCCAATCGCTTCCATTTTCTGTGATTGGCGCAGCTGATCTTCCAATGATTTGCGCTCGGTGATATCCACACCAAGCAAGATATTGAAGCCGTTTGGGATGCGTATATTCAACCACATGCTTTCAATAAAATTCCCTTTTTTTGTTTGAGGTTGCAAATCATGCCAATTCCCATCCGCTCTCTCGACAAATTCCAAAACAGACTGGTTCGTTTGTTCATCAGTAAACAATATGTTTAGAACATTGTTGTTTTGAATTTCGCCAAGTTCCCAACCCAATGATTGCTGCCATTGTTTGTTCACCCATTTGCATTCCCAATCCGAATTACAATAGGCAATGATTAGAGGGGCATTTTCAAGCAAGGCATTTAAAATATCTTCCTGCTCTCGTTTTTCAGTCAAATCATTTGCTACACTAAGAAAAAGCCGAATCCCCTTTTCGTCATTGCCCAATGGGGCCGATTGAAACTCCCACAGCCTGGTTTTTCCCTCTTTTGTGATAATTGTAAATTCTCCTTCGTATACCCGCTGATTTTCTTCATAGAGAGAATGAATTGTCGTTCGTATAGAATCTTTGTCGGCGCCATACACTTTGTCTGTCCAATGATCAACAGTAGGGATCTCGTCAAGAACATATCCTGTAATTTCGCTCCAGGTTTTATTAATAAATCGAACGGTGCCGCTTTCGTCATGAATCATTGTGGGCAAAGGGAATTCGGTTAATGCTGCACGAAACTGTTTTTCGCTCTCTTCAAGGCGTTTTTGGTGGTGTTTACGTTCTTCGATATTATGAACAAACACCAATACACCATTTTGATTCTGAAACCGAATGGGTACGGCAGATACTTCCACATGAATTTTGTTCCCATATTGATCGAGAATGACTTCTTCGAGATTGTTAACGGCTTGTTTTTTATCGTTCAAAATGTGTATTCTTTCCCGAATGAGTTCGTGATAATCTGGATGGAAAAGCTCGTAAATTGACCGGCCAATAAAATCATCAGGTGATCCGCCCCCAATCATTTTTGTGAGTGAATTATTTACATAAGAAAATTTGTTATTTTGTTGAACAAATATCCCAAAAGGCGAATTTTCTATCAAGATTTTATATCGTTCATTGCTTTCCAGTAGGGCATTAAAATATCTTCTGATAAGAAAATATATTATTAGGGAGGTTATAATTACAAATAAAAAACCTTTAACAATTGCAAAAACAAAGAGCTCATGTTTATCGAAATCAAAAAGCAATAGAATAGAATCGCTGAAAAATATCCAGACAGCGCTAACGACAAAATAAATAGAAGGGATTATATAAATATTATGTCTATTCATATTCTTTTTTTGTTGGAATTATTATTTGTATTGCACATAAAATAATCCTTATGTGGTCTGAATATATTTTTGTGCCCTTTTATCTCAAATAGTGAAAGGTTAGTAATTATGATAGAGGGATTTCAAGTTTTTTTCAACAAAATATTAACAAAATGCTATTTAAAATTTAAACATAACAAAATATTGTTTTAAAAATTGTAGGGGCAGACCCCCGTGTCTGCCCCGAATGCTGATAATTTTGCACTTAA
>CAZEZQ010000888.1:0-2902 GCA_964516245.1 uncultured bacterium
TTGAAGCAGATCATAAACGATATACGAATCGTTCGAGTGTTTCATTTCAATGTCGGCATTGGCGTTGATGCGCAAGGCTTCAGCAGAGGGTGTTCCAACAAACCTGGTTTGGAAATTCAAACTATTGCCTTCCAACGCATGCAGGGGAGTCATAATGTTTTCGGGATTGATATACGCCGGACGCGGGATGGTGAACGAATCGGCGTAACTATCGGGCAATGTTCCAATATACGGCCCCTCGGCCATTTGCTGATGCATGGCGCTGGTTACGATCCCCCGCGCCAATCGCCGCCAATCCATCGATTGATCGAATTCAGCCAATTCAATCAGATGATAGGCATAAACCAAGCCACACCATTGCACTGGTACCTTCAGCCAGCTATGTGTGAAAAAAGTTGCGCCAAAGATGGGGATCGTGGCGTAGCGCTGCAAGATACGGCCATCCAAGTTCCATAAATAATGAAAAGCCAAGCCGGTGCGCGCCCAATAGCGGGCATTTTCAAGGTACGTTTCGTCCCCTGTGATACGATACGCATCTACATTGGCCCGGGTTCCATATCCAGAGACTAAAATATCCGGCGATGCTAACGGACATTCCCAATGCTGAGAGCCGCGGGGAACCCGTAATTTGTTTAATGCTTCAATACCCCGCAATCCTGCTTGCACCACGTCATGATCAGCGGTGATTCGGGCCAGGCGCAGCAAAAACATGGCATTGGGCGCGATGGTGCCCGAAACCACCGTCCCCTCTTCTCCAAGCGCCTGTTGGGCTTCGTTTGCAGGATGAAACGCCCAGGTTCCATCTTCACTCTGAGTATCGATCAACCGTTGGGCTCTCGCCTTCCATTGGGGCAGAGAAGCTTCAGTCACGCCCCAAAAGAAGGCCGGTTCGAAAAGCATGACATGGCAGCCGGTGGCTTGGCCCAAGGCATGCTGGCCTTGGTTTTCGAGCATGTATGATTGAACCAGTTTAATACGCTCTTGCAGTGTTCTTTGCACTGCAGGATCATCAGACAAAAATTGATCCAACGCCAACAGAGCCAGCATGCCGCCGGAGGGGTGCGCGTCCCAACCCACGCAATGGCCCCAGCCCCTCGCTTCCTCATCCCAGCACGAAGATAGATAGGCCTGACGGCTCAGCGTGATTTCTTCTTGATAACTGCGTGGAGGTTCAGCCGGTTTGGGCAGTTCTCCATCTTGATACACATCAAGCCAAGCCTGCACAGCATCCATTGGGTCATCGCTGCGTGCGGGATACATCACACACTCGATTTGCAGCGATTCTCCTTCAGCCAAGATATAGGGGGCGTGGGCGCGTGTTTTGTTTTCATTTGTATAATCAGGCACATTGGGAACAAACAATCCCAACAAATGGTTGTCTTGCCCATGATACCGGTTGGGCGCAGCAAATAGGGGAGAAAGCAATCGCCCTTCTTTGCCCCATTTGTACTTCGCAGGCCATAAGAGTGAAAGCATTCGTCCTTTATAATTCAATGCCATTACTGGGACAGTAATTTTGTGGGGATGGGGTGCATATTGGTCTTGCACCGGTGGATGCGCCACTTGTGAGCTGGACGACACCGCCCCCGCATCGAGATATTCGACGCCGCCAAGCAGAGCCATATCTTTTTGGCGGCCAAAACTCCGTTCACCCGCATAAACCATCGGCCCACTGAAATGAAGAACCTTGCCGCCATCACCGCTTAAATGGTATTTCATTTGTAACGCAT
Source organism: uncultured bacterium (assembly GCA_964516245.1). Taxonomy (GTDB): domain Bacteria; phylum Hinthialibacterota; class Hinthialibacteria; order Hinthialibacterales; family Hinthialibacteraceae; genus CAZEZQ01. The sequence continues at coordinate 1,731 of CAZEZQ010000888.1, forward strand.
CGGCCGGTGTATCTATTTTCTCTACTTGCAGCGAAAAGTTCCATTCGCGTTCATCCTTATCCTTCCATCGATCACGGAACACCAATTTGTTTTCAGTGGATTCAACCTTCTCGGCGAACAAGGCGCGGGTTTGCTTCTCTCCGGCTTGGGTTTCATATTGCACTGTCCCTAGCCGTGCCATCCATCCCATGTCCCGGCCATCCACAGTCAAACGGGCTGGTCCATACCCTTGATCCGTTTTTATAAATCGAGATTGCCAATGTTCTGATTGCAAAGTCACGCTTTCATCGGTATCAGAAAGATCACTCACCTGAATCATGATTTCCCGCTGTTGTTTGGCCGCATCTCTACGATTCGCCTGCCAGCGGCACAATGCGGAATAGATTCCTGGAGTATCAATTTCGATAGGCCAACGAATATCATGCTCTTGGCCGGGTTGAATCAACTGATTGAATTCTTTTTCTTCTGACAGCGCTTCGTCTGAAGCCATACTTGCGTGGATAGTGAGTTCACCTTCTTCATCCCCACTGTTTTTGAAGCGGGCTTGCAAGGCTAGGGTCTCGCCAGGCTGCACAAAAGGTTTGTTCGTTGAGACATAGAGTGCTTCAAATTGAGGTCCGATACGGTCAATAATCTTAAAGGCTTTCACCCGCACCTTGGCCTTGGTGTCAGAGGGGTCCAGGCGCAATCGGGTGATTTGCCCTCTCCATTCTTGATGATCGAAGAGAGATAACGTATAGGTATGAAAATCGCCATCCGCCTGCAGTTGAAAACGCGCGCTTTTGGGCTCAGAAAAATTCGGCCGTTTATCAGTGGACCAGAACACCTGCCCTTGGTTCCCAGCACTCACGCTCATCTCAATTTCAATGGCTTTGTAGTTCTCGCTGGAGAAACCAACAGGCTTTGAAAAGAGATAGGGGTCCATATCTGTCGTTTCAAATTCCAAAACACCATCGTTTTCAGAAAGTGAACCAACATCGTGAATAGGCCGCCAATCTGAGAGTTGGTTTAAATTCACCAACACATCGCTTGCCTGAGCCAAAGCAACGGTTGAGATTAACAACGGCAAAATCCCAATAAAATTCCAAATTGAAGTTTTCAGTATCGTGTTCATAATGTAATATCTTCAAGTTAAATTAAATCAATGAATAATGAGTTTATAGGGAGGGCGA
>CAZEZQ010000889.1:0-308 GCA_964516245.1 uncultured bacterium
AGCGCTGGTATGAAAACACCACTTCTGAAGGCTTTCGCAGCCATATTTTGGAAAATTACATGCACCGGGTTCCCTGCGCCAGTTGCGATGGCAGCCGCTTGAATGCGGTGGCATCGGTGACGCGATTCAGCGATCAAACCATATTTGAAGTCACCCAGCTGAACATCGAGAAAGCGTTTCGCTTTTTTCACGATGTCAAACTCAGCAAAACCCAAGAAGAAATCGCCGGGGCAGTTTTGCGTGAGATCAACAACCGCCTGCGCTTTTTGAACGATGTGGGCTTGGGGTATATCACCCTGGCGCGCTCG
>CAZEZQ010000889.1:318-2898 GCA_964516245.1 uncultured bacterium
CGGCGCCCAGTCTTTCAGGGGGCGAGGCCCAGCGCATTCGCTTGGCCAGCCAGATCGGCAGCGCGCTGGTGGGGGTTTTGTATGTGTTGGACGAACCTAGCATCGGCCTGCATCAGCGCGATAACCGCAAACTGATCGACACCCTGATTCATTTGCGCAACCTGGGCAATACCGTGTTGGTGGTCGAGCATGATATGGAAACCATGGAATCGGCCGATCACATTGTCGATTTTGGACCGGGCGCGGGATTGGATGGCGGTTATGTGGTTGCGGAAGGCAGCCCTACAGAAGTACGGAAAAACCAGAAATCCCTAACCGGGGCGTATTTGGATGGGCGCAAAGAAATCTCCATCCCCCAAATCCGCCGCCAAAGCAATGGGAATACAGTAAAAGTTGTAGGGGCGGCAGAAAACAATCTCAAAGAAATTGATGTCGAGTATCCTCTTGGGGTTTATACCTGTATTACCGGTGTGTCCGGTTCGGGCAAAAGCACCTTAATTACAGAAATTTTGTACAAAGGCTTGCACAAAGAATTGAACAAAGCCCAGGTGATCCCCGGCAAGCACAAAGACATTGTAGGCAAAGAACACATCGATAAGGTTATTGAAATCGATCAAAAACCGATTGGCCGCACCCCGCGCTCGAACCCGGCAACTTACGTAAAAGTGTTCGATCATATTCGAAACTTATTCTGCGAATTGCCTGATGCCAAAATGCGGGGCTACAAGGCAGGTCGCTTTTCGTTCAATGTGCGCGGCGGCCGCTGCGAAGCCTGTTCGGGCGACGGCTACAAAACCATTGAAATGCACTTTTTGCCCGATGTGTTTGTCGAGTGCGAGGTGTGCAAAGGCAAGCGTTTCAATCGTGAAACCCTGCAGGTGAAATTCAAAGGCCACTCGATTGCGGATGTGTTGGACCTGAGTGTCAAAGAAGCGCTGCAACTTTTTAGTAATTTCCCAAAAATCACCAGGATTTTGGATACCCTCGAGCAGGTGGGTCTCGACTACATCCACTTGGGCCAACCCGCGCCGACTTTATCTGGCGGGGAGGCGCAGCGGATTAAACTGGCCAAAGAACTCTCGCGCCGGGACACCGGCCAGACCTTGTATATATTGGACGAGCCCACCACCGGTTTGCATTTTGAAGATATCTTGAAACTGTTGAACGTTCTTAACCAATTGGTCGAGCGCGGCAACACCGTGCTCGTGATCGAGCACAATTTGGATGTGATCAAATCGGCCGACCACATCATCGACCTCGGCCCGGAAGGGGGAGACGGCGGCGGGATGGTGGTGGCGCAAGGCACACCAGAAGAAGTGGCCATGACACCAGACTCATATACGGGGCAATTTCTTCAAGATATACTTGGGATGGCGAAAACTCAGAAACGAAGCGCGTGATTTTTGTTCGTGTTTTTAGATTCTTGCATGTGAATTGTGAGAGATTTGGTATTCAGTACAGTGTATCAACATTCTGGGGGGGCAGACACTGGGGTCTGCCCCTACGAACTGCCCATACAATTGTTAAATTTAAAAATTATTTGTTAGATATTGGAGAGTTTCATGTCTGATACTTCATTTGTGAGAAATTCTGGACGCGCGTTGGATCAAATGCGCGACATTACCGTTGATCGTGGATTTTTGGAATATGCAGAAGGGTCTTGCCTGATCAGTTTCGGAAAAACCCGCGTTCTTTGCTCGGCCTCGGTTGACGATAAGGTCCCCCCTTTTTTGGTGGGAGCCGAACAAGGCTGGCTTACTGCCGAGTACAATATGCTGCCCAAATCGACCATCCAACGCACCCCCCGGGAACGCATGAAAGGTGGGCGCACGCAAGAAATTCAAAGACTGATCGGCCGTTCTCTGCGGTGCGTAACCAATTTGGAAGCTCTTGGCGAGCGGACCATCTATATTGACTGCGATGTGATACAAGCGGACGGCGGCACCCGTACCGCCGCGATTAGTGGCGCATCGATTGCACTTTACGATGCATGCCAGTTTATGATTCAAAAAGAATTGATTGAAGAAAACCCTATGAAGGAGATGGTGGCAGCCATCAGCGTAGGGGTTGTGGATGGAATTTCTTGCTTGGATTTGGATTACAAAGAAGACAGCAGTGCCGATGTGGATTTTAATGTGGTAAAAACCGCATCAGGCAAATATGTTGAAATTCAAGGGACGGCCGAATTGAAACCATTTGAAATGGAAGAATTGCAAAAACTCTTGGGATTGGCCGATACGGGAATCGAAAAAATCTTGGACGCCCAGAAAACTTCTTTACAAATTTGACTACTATTGCTTATTTATATGAAGTGAATACTCAAAAAAAAACAAAATAGTCTTATCATCCCTCCCCCAATGGAATGGGGCCTGCGCGCCGTGGCGTGGAGGATTGGAGGCAATGTTATTCACTTAAGACCAAATTATATAATTGGGTTTGTAGAAATTTGCTTAAACAAGAGCCCGGCTCGGCAGGAGCCTTGATCTCCTGAAATAATGGGAGCATTCCGGCTCGGCAGGAGCCTCGATCTCCTGAAATAATGGGAGCATTCCGGCTCGGCAGGAGCCTCGATCTCCTGAA
>CAZEZQ010000890.1:0-344 GCA_964516245.1 uncultured bacterium
TCGAAGCCCGGAGAGTAGACCGGAATGCCGGTCTCCATGGCCGCGATGACCCAGCCAACAGACAAGCGTGTGTATTTTCTAACCGATCCCATAGAAGACAATCCTGACTACACCTGGCAGAATTACAAACTCAATTACGAGGCCACTTTCACCGCGCAACTATTGCACCCCAATGTAGCTCATTATGAAGTGATGCCTTGGCCCAATCGCATTTTTAATGGCAAATACAAAGTGGCCGGTTCAGACAAACGCGAACCGATCCCCAAAGACTACGCAACTGAAATTTTGACCCTGATCAACACACTCAATGATATGCCGGCCTCATCCAAACCTGTGTTTGGAAC
>CAZEZQ010000890.1:354-2894 GCA_964516245.1 uncultured bacterium
AGGGAATAGGCGTGATGCTCTCCGACACCATGATGTTCCAGCGCTTTCCCACTCATGAGGGTTATGACGACCACCGGCTCTCCAACTTCTACGGCATGGCGCTGCCTTTTGTGAAGCGGGGCATCCCAATTGATCTGGTACAAATGGAAAATCTACTGCATGACAAAACGTTGGATGATATCCGTGTATTGGTGATGAGCTACGCCAATATGAAACCGCTGCGTGAGAAATATCACCAGCGCTTGGTTGATTGGGTAAAAAAAGGCGGTTGTCTGATTTATATCGGCCGCGACAACGATCCCTTTCAATCCATTCGCGAATGGTGGAACCAGGGTGAACACAACTACAAAGCCCCCAGCCACCATCTGTTTCATTTGGCTGGAATAGAGATCCCTTCAAAGGATCGCACACTTCAATTGGGCAAAGGGAGATTTACCATTCTCCGGCAAAATCCAAAAGAACTTGCATACGCAAAAGATGGTGGTCAAACGCTTATTAATTTGGTGAAGAACGAATTGAAGCAAGACTACAACGAACAAAATTTCTTGAAAGTTGAGCGCGGCCCTTATGACATTATCGGTGTTTTGGAGGAAAGCGTCAGCGAAAAAGCCTACACCGCAGACGGGCCGGTGATCGATTTGTATGACCCTAATTTGCCTGTCCTGTCCAAAAAAGTCATTCATCCCAGCGAGCGCGCCCTGCTCTACAACCTTAACCGCAGCGGCAAAACACCCCCGAGCGTATTGGCCGCCGCTTCACGCGCTTCGGATGCGCAGGTGTCCAATTCTGAATTTTCAATCGTCATGAAAGCACCGGCCGATACCCAAGGGATTGCGAGATTGTTGTTTGAATCCAAACCCAAAGAAATTTCCATACAAAATCACAAAAATGAAGATGTGCTGCAGCAGTCCAAATGGGATACCAAAACCAAGACATTGTTGGTGCGGTATCCCAACTCACCAGAAGGGGTGCACATGAAATTCACCCTACAATAAACCATAACCGCACTTCCAAAATCTCCTTTCTTTCGGTGAAATAAAAAGAAAAGGGAGATTTTCATGTTTCGATCCATTTCAACATTCGCAATTGCTATCGCTATAGTCGTGATATCGTTTTCACTACCCTCCTTTGCCGAAGAATCCGAAGATGGTTTCGTCTCACTATTCGATGGCGAAAATTTGGAAGGCTGGGTCAATGTGCAATGCGCGCCCGAAACCTGGACGGTTCGCGATGATATGATTGTCTGCACGGGCGTGCCCACCGGTGTCTTGCGTACAGAAAAGCAATACCAAAACTACATTCTCGAACTGGAATGGAAACATCTGCACAAACGCGGCAATGCTGGGCTCTTTCTGCATTCCCATCCCATCACCGCCCCAGGCCAGCCCTTCACCCGCTCTATCGAAGTGCAAATTATGGACGGCAATCACGGTGACGTCTTCGCCATTCACGGCGCATCACTCGTCCCCATCACCCCCCATCCTGGAGGATGGATGAGAGCCCTACCCACCGAAAAACGAAACAACCCCGCGGGCCAGTGGAACAAATACCGCGTGGTAAGCCGTGATGGGATGGTGACACTCCATTCAAACGGCAAACAAGTAACACAGGCGGTAAACTGCAATCCACGCAAAGGTTATATCTGTCTTGAATCAGAAGGCAGCGAAGTCCATTTCCGCAATATCCGCATCAAAGAATTTCCAGGAGACACACCGCCTCCCGTGGCCATTGCCGATACCGATCAAGGATTCGAATCACTTTACAACGGCCTAGATCTGCGTGGTTGGAAACAAGTTCCCGGCAACGAAGGCCATTGGGAAGCAAGAGATTGGGTATTGCATTACGACGGCAAAAGTGAAGCCCAAGGCAACGGCCGCCACTTATGGAGCGAAAAATCATACGAAAATTTCAAACTGATTGTCGATTGGCGGCAGCCCATGGAGCCCAAAATCGACCGCGTTCCCGTTATTCTCCCTGATGGTTCTATTGCACAAGAAGAAGACGGCAGTGAAATCTATGCTGAAGTTCGGGACGCGGGCGACAGCGGCATTTATTTGCGGGGCACCTCCAAATGCCAAATCAACATTTGGAACTGGCCAGTCGGCTCTGGTGAAATCTGGGGCTACCGCACCGATGACACCATGCCGCCCGAAGTCCACAAAGCCGCCACCCCCATTCAAAACGCCGACAACCCAATCGGAAAATGGAACCGCTTCGAAATCACCATGATCGATGACGAAATCACCGTCGTCTTAAACGGCAAAACCGTGATTCCCAAAGCAAAATTACCGGATGTCCCCGAAAGCGGCCCCATCGCCCTGCAACACCACGGCGACCCGATTGATTTTGCCAATATATATATCAAGGAATTGGAGTAGTTATAAAAGATACAATTTAGCCATATAAAGTACATGGATGGATATACCTATTCCTCCCCCAATGAAATGCTGATCTTTACCCACAAGTTTGAGGAACGTTTTTTGCCCCCCCCTTATTAAGGGGGGTAAGCACCGCAGGTGCTGGGGGGATTTGGCGGTATG
>CAZEZQ010000891.1:0-2021 GCA_964516245.1 uncultured bacterium
TGGTATTTTGATTATGTCAAACAAACTATCAAATAATTCCAACAGCACCTTCACATACGAAGACAATGAACTCAGAAAATACATTGCCAGCCCAAAAAACATGGCTGTGATTTGTGGGGACCGCCATTGGCAATACATGTCGATTCATGCATGCAAATGAATCTTGTAATGAACTTGCAAACAGTGGAGAGTTTGACAAACAGGCATCATCTTGCGTACAAAGTTGCACTGCATTGTTTGTCCATACTTCAAATACCTAATTTTAGTATCCAATATTTTATGATTCAAAGTGATGCAATACTATTCGTTTTTCATTTCTTTTTCGTCAGTAATAACAACTTTTACCTGATAAAAAATTGATTAAATCGACAACATTATTAATTTTATAAAATTTATAAACTTAGTCATGTATTAAAATATTTGATATGTAATTCACTGAAATCACTCGCTTTAATTATATCTACAATAATTTTTTCTTATGGCGATAATTTGGCATTTATACTGCTAATATTAAATAAATAATCATACATTTAATTTAAAATACTTGTATTTAATAATAAGTCTTTTGGGGAGCGCAGGCGTCCTCGCCTGCAATAACATACAGTGCAGGTTGGATGGCCACGTTACTCTATATTGTATAGTCGTTTTCTAGATCGGACTTTTTGCTGATTCTTCATTGAAAAAATGACAATGAAACAACTAACATAGAAACAATTTAAATAAAAACTCAAACTTTTATAGTTAAAAATTAGGAGAATAGGATGAATTCACCAGAGTTAAAAAAAATTGAAGAAACTTTAGATGAGTTTCCATTCCCGAAAAAAGTGGCGTTTGAACTCAATGCAGACTGTAATTACAATTGCATCATGTGTCATCATGATAAAATGATACGCCCCAAAGGTGTAATGCCCTTTCCATTATTTCAAAAATGCGCAGATGAAATCGCCTACCAATCTCCTGACACCGAATGTTGGTTTTCTTTCTGCGGTGAACCTCTCCTTGAACCGGAATTGTTAATCGCAGCCTTAAAATATGGTAAATCAGTTGGTTTGCGATCGATGAACATCAATACCAATGGACTGTTATTCAAACCTGAATTATGCGACCGGATACTGGATACAGGGGTCGACTTAATTGTTTTTGGGCTGGATGGGTTTTCCAAAGAGACATACGAAAAAATCCGTGTAAATGGCAACCGCGATGAAGTCTATCAAAATATAGAACATTTAATTTTGAGGCGTAATATCAAAAACAGCAAAACTGTAATTCAACTTCAATTCATTGTCATGGACGAAAATGAACATGAGTTGGATGACTTCAAAGAATATTGGAATAATCACGAAGTAGTATTAAAAATAAGAAATAAATTGAGTTGGGGAGGCAAATTTGAAACCCCGTTAGCGTTTTCAGCAGCAGAGCGCATCCCTTGTCCGTGGGCAATCACAATGATGCACATTTTTTGGGATGGCAGAATCCCCCGTTGTCCCGGCGATACTGAAGGCGAAGAAGGGTTTGGAAATGCATGGCATGAATCACTCGCTTCGTTGTGGAAACAACTGGGTACATATCGCCAATTGCATTTGGAACACCGCTATGACGAATTGCCAGAACGATGCAAACACTGCAAGGATTGGATGACGGGCGCGGCGGAACGTATTAAATCTATAAATCGAAAAGAAATGGCTCACATGGAATAACGATTGAAAATCCGATGAATACTGATCACCACTAGATTAACTAAAATTACGGGAAAGGCATCATGTCAACTTTGTATCTTTGCGGCGCTGGCAATTCTGAAGGGGTCCGTCTATCTTTATTATGCAATCGCGTGAATCATAGATGGGATCAAATCGTATTACTTGATGATAATGAAGCGAAACATGGCGAGTCTTTATTGGGAGTTGAGATAAAAGGATCATTGGATTTGTTGAACGATGCGAATCCCAACGAAGATGAAGTCGCCAATCTGATAGCCAGAACGACAGCAAAACGCTGGAGCGCCCAACAAAAGATAGCGAAAT
>CAZEZQ010000891.1:2031-2893 GCA_964516245.1 uncultured bacterium
TTCGCTGCATTGATCAACCCCAATGTAGATACATTCGGCGCTGATATCAATAAAGATATCATCGTTTATCAAAATGCGACGCTTGGACCTGAAGTGATCATGGAAAGATCGAGCGTTGTCTTTATGGGAGCTGTGATTGGACATGAATCTAGAATCAACAGATGCTGCGTCGTGGCTTCCAATGCGGTTCTGAATGCGCGAGTGCATTTAGAAGAGGGTGTGTATGTTGGTTCCAATGCCACAATCTTGCCTGAGGTGAAAGTAGGAGCCTGGGCTACCATTGGAGCCGGTTCGGTTGTGATGAAAGATGTACCCAGTGAAACCACAGTGATGGGGGTTCCAGCCCAAACCATTATCACTGCCGAACAGAAACGAATGATGGAACTTTGCAGAAATGAAATGAGCAAAGAGGGAGTCAAATAGAATTCGAATTTGTTGAGTGGACAGGAAGAAAATTCAAGATTTTGGGCTGCGCCCTTGCGCTTTGAGTTCTTTCATATATTCCAAATAGGCTTGGCGCGAACAACACCAGGGAGTTTCGTTGGTGATAGAGACTTGCCCATTTTGAATGATATTATCCACCGAGTGCCACACTTCGGGCTCGTGAATAAAGCGGTAGCGTTTTTCTTCAAAATCGAGTTCCACCTGGCGTTGGTGGCCTGCTTTGCACGTGAAGTTAATTTGTTTGCGTAGCATGGTTTTTTTTATTCCTCCCCCAATGTAATGGGCCTGCGCGCAGTGAGGAGGGGGTTAAGAAATTTACTTATGGCATCCATTCAACCCTCCCCTAACCCCTCCCAATCTTGGGCTGATCTTTACCCACAAAATGTGAACCTTGAAGTTCCCCCCTTATTAAGGGGGG
>CAZEZQ010000892.1:0-2891 GCA_964516245.1 uncultured bacterium
GCTTTTAGGAGGGCGAGGCTCCCGCCGAGCCGGTTTGATTGAACGACTTCTGATTTACGTAAATAATATGCATAACTAATTCAAATTTCAGAACTTACATAAAGTGTTTCATAAGAATGCAAGTAAGGATGCCAAATGCTGGGGGGCGGGTTTTGGCGCGGGCGCCAAAAATCATAACGCGGGTGGCAAAGGCAAGCGTTGTTTGTCTGCCTTTGCGGCTTATCATTCCAAGTACGGATTTTCGCATTTCGAATGTTGGTAAAAATCTTACCCTAATTATGGAACCAGTGTAATAGACTCACCTTCCCCTTTTACATCTTACTATTAAAATTCAAATAATAAAAATATGTATTGAAATTGAATCCCTGATGAGAGAGTCGATGAACAAAAATAACAATGGAGCCAATTTAGGGTTCGAGAAAGAAATGTGGGCGGCGGCGGATGCGCTACGGAACAAGGGACAACTTTTTTATTCAACCCAAATTCCAGTTTGTTTGTGGTTTGTTGCGCGGGATAAGAAAAACGGACGCTTTTGGGACCAGCGCAGCGAGGTGCTGTTTATCGACGCCCGCAAGATGGGAACCTTGTATGACCGCGTCCACCGTGAATTCTCCGAAGAAGAGATCGCCCGGATCGAAAACACCTACCACGCTTGGCGGGGCGATAAAGATTGCAAGGCCGAGTATGAAGATATCCCCGGCTTCCGCAAAAGCGCGACACTGGACGATATCCGCGAGCATAGCCATATCTTGATACCGGGGCGTTATGTCGGGGCGGAAGAAGCCGAAGACAACGGCGTGCCGTTAGAAGAAAAAATGGCAACGCTAACCGCAACTTTGAAAGAACAATACGCAGAAGCCGCTAAACTCGACAAAGCCATTTGGAAGAATTTGGAAATCATGGGTTTTGAGAAATAAAGCATTTCGATGAAAAAGAAAGACAAGTCAATACAATCTTCTGTCACATCAACCGTTTCGGGTGTGCTTCTGAACGATATCCGTAAACTGATCGAAGAAACTCGTTCATTCGTTGCGACTACCGTCAATTCTGGCTTGACGATTCTTTATTGGCAGATTGGAAGACGCATCAATGATGACATACTAAAGGGGAAGCGGGCTGCTTACGGAGATGAAATTATCTCTACGGTGTCGAGACAATTAGTGGATGAATATGGCAATGGGTTTTCGGCAAAGAACCTTCGTCACATGATGAAATTTGCTGATTCATTTCCAGACTCTGAAATTGTCTCTACATTGTCGAGACAATTAACTTGGTCTCATTTCAAAGAAATCATATATTTGAAAGAACCCATACAAAAAGAATTTTATGCTGAAATGTGCCGGATTGAATGTTGGAGCGTTCGCGTCTTGCGTCAAAAGATCGATTCCATGCTTTACGAGCGAACCGCCCTGTCGAAAAAACCGGAAGAATTGATTCAATTCGAACTGAAACAACTCCGTAAGAAAGACCGATTAACTCCGAATCTGGTTTTTAAAGACCCCTATTTACTGGATTTTCTTGGACTCCATGATCGTTACTTGGAAAAGGACCTCGAAGACGCCATTTTACGAGAGTTAGAACAATTTCTCTTGGAAATGGGAGCGGGATTTGCGTTTCTCGCCCGTCAAAAATGCATTCAAATCGACAGCGACGACTATTATATCGACTTATTGTTCTTTCACCGTAAACTCAACCGCCTAGTCGTCATCGAGTTAAAGTTGGGTGATTTTAAATCAGAATATAAAGGACAAATGGAACTTTATCTGCGCTGGCTAGACAAACACGAACGCCAACCGGGGGAAAATCAACCCCTTGGAATAATTCTCTGCGCAGGTAAAAAACAGGAACTGGTTGAGTTATTAGAACTGGACAAATCCAGCATACATGTTGCCGAATACATGACTGAACTTCCACCTCGAGAACTGTTGGAACAAAAACTCCACAATGCCGTAAAGGCGGCAAGAGAGAGAATGGCGGCATTGCCGGATAAACCAGAAAAAAAGAATAGTGATATTTGAAGACCGTAATAAAAAGAATTAAAAGCGGGGCCGGGAAACGATTTATAAGCATCCGGCATTGATCGAGGTTTTGGTGTAATGAAAGGTCGATGCTATCGACAGATTAGCGGGACATGTCGATTTTTAATCAAAATTTCGACATGTTATGCACCTTGGCGAATCTTGGTTTATTGATGCCGCCGCTTGAGGTCACAGATTGTGACCTCAAGAGAGAACGCCAGTGGTTGGCGAACGTGTAATTGGCTTTAAGCCCAACGAGGATGTGAATGATGAATCAACAATACGCAGAAGCCGCTAAACTCGACAAAGCCATTTGGAAGAATTTGGAGGAATTGGTCTATGGCGTGTAGCAAGCCTCCCCTGGATTTTAATACGCTCATTACCTCCATTCGCCAGGTTAATGACGGACTCCAGGCACAAGTGGGGAAAGCGGTTAATGCAAGCGTTACGATACGTAATTGGCTGATCGGTTTTTATATTCATGAATATGAACAAAACGGACAAGACCGGGCGGAATATGGCGCAAAATTGTTGGAAACGCTTTCAAAACAATTGAAAAGCAAGAAAGTTACGAGCGTTACGTCTCGTTCTTTGCGCCTATACCGTCAGTTTTATTTACTTTACCCACAAATTCGGCAGACACTGTCCGCCGAATCTCTGGATTTATCCGGCGCTTCAATTTGGCAGACAGTGTCCGCCAAATCTGAATTGAAAGCCATCTCCCCATCGGAACAATCGCTGAATTCCGATGTCACGCTACCAGGGAAAACGTTACTCGAACGGCTTTCCTTCTCTCATTTTGTAGAATGAATCGCCTTTGGACACATCACTCGGAAATTGACCCACCTGGGGGTGAAACACCGCTCGGAAATT
>CAZEZQ010000893.1:0-2888 GCA_964516245.1 uncultured bacterium
GGAAAGCGAATCTACAACAATTGCCAATCCTGCCACAAAAGCGACGGCCAAGGGGTGCCGGGGCAATACCCACCTATAAGCGGATCAAAATGGGTACAGGGACCGCCTGAAGTCTTTGCCCGAATTTTATTGCATGGTATACAGGGTCCGCTCGAGGTGCAGGGAGAAACCTACAACAACGTCATGCCCGATTGGTCTCGTTTGACCAATCAACAAATCGCGGCGGTGATGACCTACGAACGCAACTCGTTTGGCAATTCCGCCCCCGAAGTCTCGCCAGAACTGGTGGCAAAGATTCGCCAGGAAACACAAGGCCGCACTCAACCCTATACCGAAGAAGAACTTTACGAAGCCTTAGAAAACCTACCGCCTCAAACCGAAGCGGCTGAAACTGCGAAACCGGCAACAAGAACCGTGCAATCGGCTACTCCATCGGTTCAAGCGGCCACAGAAACTATTACTACACCCACTGAAAATCAATGAACCTATGCTGCGCCTATGACCCGTATTCCCTGGATGACGGCGGCCAAAAGAAATCCCTGATCTTTTGGGTACGGCTTCTTTTTTCTGTTTTGGCGGCTGGCAATAGCATGGTGCTTGCCATATCCATCAACGTCTCCGAAAGCTCCCACTCAGAACGCCTGATCATTCATTCCGTTCTTCTTATAGCGACTCTAATCGTCGCAATGCTGGTCGGCTCTCCCCTCGCCTACGGGATCGCCAACGCATGGAAACAAAGAACATTGGGTGTAGAAGCCTTGTTTGTAACAGGCATACTCGGCGCTTTTGCCTATTCGTGCATCAACATGATTCGCAGCGAAGGAGCGGTTTATTTTGAAGTCATCAGCGTATTGTTGATCATCTATTTTCTCGGCAATCATATCAAAGCCAATGTACAACAACGGGTGCTGCTTGCCTTAAAACAGTTCGGGCAAACGAACCAAACCTGTTTGCGATTGAACGAGCAAGGCGATTTAATCACGACACCCATCTCTGAAATTCAAAAAGGCGGCCGCGTTCGTGTCTTTCCAGGTTACCGCATTCCAGTTGATGGCGTGGTAGAGCAGGGGAACGCGTATGTGCAAGAGTCGCACATTACAGGTGAATTTTACCTGCAAGCCAAAGGAGAGCACCATAATGTATTTGCCGAATCGCATTGTGTTGATGGCGTGCTAACCATCAAAGCCACTCAAGATGGAAGCAATCGGCAGGTGGATCGCATTGTCGATTCCATTCTGCAATCCCAGCACAAATCCAAAACCGAACTGGCCGCCGACCGTATCGCCTCTTATTTTTTCCCCATTGTGCTATTGGCCGCGGCTCTTACCGCCGGTTATTGGGGCACAATTGAGGGGATCGGGCAGGGATTGATTTCGGCTATGGCGGTGTTGCTGATTGCCTGTCCCTGCGCCTTTGGTTTTGCCACACCGGTGGGCATTTGGACCGCAATCACCCGTTTGTCTTTGCTGGGTTTGGAATCGCGCAATGCGGAAAAAATCGAAAGCTTGTCTGAAATCGATTGTGTGATTTTCGACAAAACCGGAACCATCACCCAAATGAATCCCGCTATCGAAAATCTCATTCCGGTTCAAAACAACAAATGGCAACCAGAACAACTGTTAACATTGGCTTCTCTCGCCGAACAATATAGCCACCACCCATTGGCGTCATGCTTTCATCCCAATGCAATCCAAACCGATGAATCGTTGCGCTCTCAGTATGAAGCAGCCGATCAGAGAATCCTGCCGGGCAAGGGAATCGAAACAACGCTAACGCATCGAGATCACGGTGAAATGATTGGCCTGCGAATCGGAGACCCATATAAACTGCTTTCCGCAGCTGAACAAGACACATGGAAAGCAATCGAGAGCTCATTTCAATCATCGAAGAATCATGCTTTGGCGCTTTGGGTGAATCGCGAACTGGTCTGCGGCATCGAACTGAAAGAAAATTTAGACCAATCGTTTTTGGCTGCCGTAAGACAATTGCAAGAAATGCAAATTGAAGTATGTGTTGTATCGGGCGACCGGCAAGAACGCTTGCCCCAAATTTCTAATGCAACAACCCAAGGGAATGTCACCCCTGAACAAAAAAAGCAATTTGTCGTTCAGAAACAAATGCAAGGCCGGAAAATTTTGTTTGTTGGAGATGGCATTAACGACGCCGCTGCTATGGCAGAAGCGGATGTTTCGATCGTCGTGCAAGGCGGAGCCGAACTCACAAACTCCATCGCCGATTTTCGATGGAATCAAAATGATTTTTCCGCCATTCCACAAATGTTGAAGATTGCCAATCAAACCCTCTCCCGCTTGAAATCAAACTTGCGCATGGCCTGGGGCTACACCGCTTTGGGAATGGCGGCCGCCGCATTGGGGTGGCTTCACCCGGTAACGGCGGTATTGATCATGTTCGGTTCCAGCGTGCTGGTGACATTTCGGGCCGCCTCGCTGCTTGAAGATTCTACTCTCATACAGGTGACATCATGAATCAACCTGCCACATTGCCAATTGATGAAATTCGACCCAAAAGCGCCACGCTCGACAACATCGTTTCTCTCTCACAATCCACCGCATTTCTTCTTCAAGGGATCGTATTGTTGTCGTGGTCGTCACTCACTCTGTTTGCCGATGTTCAAGTTGCTATAGGATTGGGCCTATTTTCAATATTGATCCATGCTTTGTGGAAAAACCGCTATCTGTTCCCCCATCGCGTGGATATGAACATCGTCATGTTCACCTTCGGTGGTTTGGGCATGATCACCGGCGCATGGGTCGACCATGGCTTTAGCACCCCCATGCATCTCTGCCATATACATCACATCCATTCGTTCGGCATGTTGCTAAAATCAATAGCCACATGGCACATATTGCTAATGATCATATTCCCAC
>CAZEZQ010000894.1:0-2877 GCA_964516245.1 uncultured bacterium
TGTGTAAAGCGATGAGCAGCCCTGCCATGGTATCTACCATCGATATTTTGCCTACCATTTTGGATGCGGCCGGACTCGAAGCCGAACATGAAATGCACGGCCGGTCGCTGCGCCCGGTGCTGCAAGATAAGAATGCCGAATGGCGGGAATATTTGGTGGGCGAGTTTCATTTTCACGGCCAACGCCCATTTTACCCCCGGCGGGCCATTCGCAACCAACGCTTCAAATTGATTCACAATCTGCGCGCCGGTGATGCCAAACCCTCGGCCGGCATCGACGGCGACCCCGCCTACCGCATTTCGCAGTCAGAAAAGTATGAGGGCACCCAGGTGCAAAAAGCCTTCGCCACCTTCGCCAACCCGCCTGAATATGAGTTGTATGATCTGCAAAAAGACCCAATCGAGTTCCACAACCTGGCTGACGATCTCTATCAACAATCCATCCAACACGAACTCAAAGCCGCTTTACATCAATACCTCAAAGAAACCAACGACCCGTTTTTGGATGAAGAATTTATGGAAAAGATGGCCAACATGTAGGATGGGTCAAGTTGTATGACCCATCTATCATTACACTCCCGTCCAACAATCCCCTCTCCCTCTGGGAAGGGGATTTTTTAAGGATGCCAAAGTGGGTTGGTGGGCTTGGCATTCTTGCTAATGAATGCATATTTATTTTCCTGTCAGAACCAAGAAGCCAGAAGAGAAGGAAATGCAGGAAAAAGGCAACGGCTTTGAACCACAGATTACATGGACGAGAATAGATAATGGGGATAATGGTTGGTGATGATTGGAGTGTGAAAGCGCGAATCACTGCTTTTGGAATGTGTGGCTGTTGTGGATAATGCGGATAATGCGGATGGTGGCGGCCAAAGATTGAAGTCGTTCAAAAAGCATTAAAGACAAGCCAATAGAGTTGTGTCCCCCCCATGTAGTACTGTTTTTCAATTTCCCATACAATTTGCTGTATAATAGAGAAGTGAGAGATCAGCGAATTGAAGTAATTCCCCTCCTAAGAATGGGTTAGGGGAGGTTTGAATGGGTACGGCAAGCAAAACGATTAACCCCCTCCTAACCTCCACGCCATGGCGCGCAGGCCCCATTACATTGGAAGGAGGAATTAAGAGATTGTTCAGTTTTATTGATAATAATTCATTTGACTGACTTGTTACTAAGAGAAAGAGAATATGACATTGAAATTTCAAATCTGTTGAATGTCTGAGTAAAGAAAATGAATGAGATCAAAAAAATTACTGAGGTGAAGTCAGGTTCCATCACAATAGACCTGCCTGATGAATTCAACGAGAAGAAAGTTGAGATCATCATTTCTCCTATTGAAGACAATGAAGAAAATCATCAGTCTCTCCAAAAATTGCTATTGAATGGCCCCACCCTAACTGATGACGAACTCCAAGAATATCAACGTGTACGGGATTGGATGAACCAATGGAGCATCAGAGAGTTTTAATCGATACTTGCGTACTGATTGATTATCTTCGTAAACAACAAAAAGAGAAAACAGTTTTTTACTCATTAGCCAGTAAATATGTTTGCTTGATTTCATCTATTACACAATTCGAACTTTTAATAGGGACAACTGATAAAAACAAGAAATTCATTGATAAACTTATGTCTCAACTTATTGTTTTACCTCTCGATTCTATATGTGTAAAATTAAATTGGAAGCCCGCATTACCCATTTGCTGAAAGGGCAATATATAAAAAAGTGATTGACTGGTCTCTTACAGAAGAACCCGAGGGACATTTTTAATCTTAAGCCAAAATTACACTTGGCCTATAATAAAGTCACGCCAGGTACATGCCGAACTAGATTGAGATTATTTTTTTGAATTATCTCAGTTTTTTTTAACTCGGAATTCTTATACCAATTTCATTGGCAATCATTGTATAGATATTAATATCTGCACGCTCTTCAGGTGTTGCTAAAGAAATTATCAAGGAATATCGTGCTTGTTTTTCAACACATCCAAGGTGTTTGCGTGTCTTCCACCAACCTGTTGTTGGATGAACAGCAACATGTTTTGCGCTTGCAATTTCCGCTGCTGAACCACACCATCGATCATGTATCAGTGAACCTTTCCCCCAGCTTTTTTTGCCAAAATACCAACGCTCACTTTGACTACTGGTTTGGGTCGATTCACCTTCTTCATGAACAGCTAAATTTATCCTGTGAAGAAATTGTTTTTGATCCTCAGTAGGTGATTGCAATTCAAATCGCAATCCATGAGATGGATATCGAAACTTATCGTTCCAACCAACTTCTCCTGGACTTGGTTCAATAAAGTAAGAGAGAGTGATTCTTAGTTCCAAATCCATTACACCCAATTGTTCAATTGCACTTGTTGGCCAAGGCAATTCGACTAAATGCATTTCCTTCATTTTCGCGTTATTTTTGCTGTTCAATTCAAAAGGTTGAATCTCTTGTTGTACGATTAGTGTGAAATGATTACTGTCTCCCTGAATAGCGAGATCACGATTTGGCATACCAAAACCACATATTCGCAGTATACTTGCTCGGTTCGTTTTTGTATCTTGTTCTAAAAATTGCCTTTTTAATTCATCTGGCCATTCAGCGAAATGAACCATCAGGCCTCGGACGGTTTCTGGCCAAGCATTAGGGTTGGCAACCTGAATTTCAGCGGCTAATTTTGCAGCAAGAGCACTTGCAGCGCTTGTAGCCCATATTGTGTCAAATTGTCTTATATTTGGTTGATGTGAAGTCGATAGTAGCGAAAGGCTATCACATACGGTGCTAAATTCATTATCATCAATTGCTATATTCCCGGCTTCCATAACAATTTCAGGTTTAACTTTTTGTATGGAAATGGCTTCAAATCAATTAAAGGCAGACTTACAT
>CAZEZQ010000895.1:0-2877 GCA_964516245.1 uncultured bacterium
ACCGCCGCGTTCATCCCACCGGGCGCTTTGACATTTACGAAGCTGAAATAATCAGAATTATTGATTTGCTTGCGCAAAGCATCGGCCGAGCAAATTTTGGTGTTTTTACACACATCGACAATTTGATCTTGAGTGTAGCCTTCAGGAATCACAAGCTGATGGTAAAAATCACTGCCTTCAGTAAGGATATCAATTATATCTAGAGGGGTTCGCTCACCATCAATCAGATACTCACCCGCTTTGAGTTTAGCAATATTGCCCTGAAATTTTGATATGATCAAAAATCCAATCTCATTGGGAATCATTTTTTTTTCGTGCAATAATTCAGCGATCCCACGCGCAGAGGTACCGTCTTGAATCTCGAGAACGGCTTCATCACCAGGCTGTCCCCACGGCGTGATCCACTTTTGGTATTCATGATGAAGGAAATAGCCGCCTAACAGGCTTGCTATAATAAGAATGAGTAGAAAAATCAGGAAAAACTTTTTCATATTTCCATACAAGAAAAGTACTTTTTCTTTAAAATATTTCATTGGCGCGATGCATAAGTTTATTCAATCATATTTATACAATACGTTCGAGTTTTACGAAAGTCATACTATTTCATGAAAGACTATATTCTACGACGCATATTCAGTACTGTTCCAATTATATTGGGTGTGATTGTTTTGACCTTTTTTATGCTGCAACTGCTGCCCGGCGACCCGGCCACGGTATTGGCTGGAGAAAAAGCCACCCAAGAACAAGTAGAAAAGATTAGGCATGAATTAGGTTTGGACCAACCGTTGTACATCCAATTGGTACGCTATATAGGTAATTTAATGGTGCTCGATCTGGGACGCAGTGTGTTGACTGACCGGCCCGTCGTGCGCGAAATTCAAGAACGGTTGCCGGCTACTGTTGAATTAACTTTCGCCTCCATGTTGGTGGGAGGAATCATCGGAATAAGTTTGGGAACACTAGCAGCGGCCAAGAAAAATCGATTCTGGGATACGATTAGTATGGTATTGGCATTGGCGGGAGTGTCGGTCCCAGTATTTTGGCTGGGATTGGAATTGATTTATCTGTTTTCGTATCAATGGTATCTTTTCCCCACCACAGGACGGGGGCAGCCGGAAGTGGAAATCACCGGTTTATTTGTATTGGATGCGATTCTCACAGGGAATTTTCAATTTTTGTGGAAATCACTCTCACATTTGGCATTACCGGCGATCACCTTAGGGTTGTTGTCTTCAGCATTTATTGCGCGAATGACGAGAAGTTCTCTGATACAAGTGATGGAACAAGAATACGTTCGGGTCGTACAAGCCAAAGGCAGCCGGGGGTTAGGGTTGTGGAAGCACATTTATGGAGCGGGATTCACACCGATATTAACCGTAATGGGATTGCAGATGGGTACCTTATTGGGTGGTGCGATATTGACCGAACATGTGTTTTCATGGCCGGGATTGGGTTCGTTTTTGGTGCAAGCGGTGTTTGCGCGAGACTTCCCCACCATTCAGGCCCTGGTGGCCCTTTCCGCCTTGATTTTCGTGGGGATCAATCTCACAGTGGATATCATAACCGCATTTCTTGATCCCCGCATTCGCGAGAAAATACAAAATGAAATCTAGGAGTGGCGCTTGTGGAATCTGTCTTGAAATATATCGAATCAAACCTAGAGAGATATGTTGATGAGCTGAAAACATTTTTACGTATCCCCAGTGTAAGCGCAAAAAGCGAGCATAAAACCGACTGCCAGGCCGCGGCACAATTTTTGGTAGAACAGTTTCAAACAATGGGTATGGAGGTCTCACTCCGTTCTACAAAAGGGAATCCGATAGTGTTGGCTGCGTATAAAAAACATACGGATAAACCAACCGTATTGATTTATGGGCATTATGACGTTCAACCGGAAGAACCGTTGGAATTATGGAAAACCCCGCCTTTTGAACCGAATATTGAAGATAAAAAGATTTATGCCCGGGGAGCAACAGATGACAAAGGACAAGTATTTGCTCATGTCAAATCGGTAGAAGCGTATTTGAAGAGCCATGGAGAACTGCCGGTAAATTTGATTTTTCTGATTGAAGGCGAAGAAGAAATCGCCAGTGAAAACTTGGAGAGTTTTATAGATGAAGCCATTGATGAATTGCATGCCGATGTAGCGGTGATATCCGATTCCGGCCAATATGGGCCTGACATGCCCGCCATTCTATATGGATTGCGAGGGATTGTTACCGCGGAGATTCGTGTAAGAGGGGCCAATCAAGATTTGCATTCGGGTTCGTTTGGTGGAGCGGTACCCAATCCAGCATTTGAACTGTGCCGGATTCTATCCAAGTTGAAAGATGAAAATGAGCGGGTGTTGGTTCCCGGTTTTTATGATGAAGTTGTCGCTCTTGAAGATTGGGAAAGAAAAGCCTATTTAGAATTGCCTTGGGATGATGAGACTTTTCAGAAAAATCTAGGCTTAAAAGGGCTGAAGGGTGAAGAAGGTTATAATACATTGGAACGCAAATGGGCGCGGCCGACGTTAGAGGTAAACGGGATCTTCGGTGGATATAGCGGTGAAGGTTCGAAAACCGTGATTCCATCCTGGGCGGGAGCGAAATTCAGCATGCGGCTGGTTCCGCGTCAAAATCCCAAAAAAATAGTGGATCAGTTTGAATCGTATGTGAAAGAGACCGCGCATTCTTCTGTTGAGGTAGAAGTCACGAAGGGACATGGTTGTGGAGCGGTTTTGATTCCACGGGATGCGAAATTTATGAAAGAAGCCGAAGAGGCTTTAGAAAAAGGATTTGGCACCAAACCGGTGTTTATTCGGGAGGGCGGTTCGATCCCCATTGTGTTAACCTTGCAAGAGAAATTGGGAGTGAACACATTGTTATTGGGTTT
>CAZEZQ010000896.1:0-2877 GCA_964516245.1 uncultured bacterium
GCTGCAGGTTCAGTTTGACGGCGGCGTCCGGATGGACGTGAATCGGGACGATGTCTTGTCTTCTGGTATGGATTAATCTTGTATGGATATGAAGGCAGTGTTGCCACATTTCTTGCCCGTTTACATGAAACCTTTTTCGTAGGCCCAGACCGGGCCATGTTTCTGCCCTCAACACTGTGGTTTCATCCACAGCGGTTATACGATTTGATCAACCAATATTTCTATCTCAGTGTTCCCTGCATGTTTTTAATACCGGTAGGCGTGTTAGCCGCAATCCAACGCGGAAACCGGGTGGTGGCGTTTTATGCTTTGGCGGCAGCCGGCTATTTTCTCTACACCTTCTTTTGGAACCCCGACCGCGGCCTGCCCGAAGATTGGGATCTCTTCTCCCCGTGGGCAAGTTTGCTGGTATTATTCTTAACCCAGTCCATCCTGGGAACCAAAACCGAAGAACACCCCTACACCGAACTGTTCTATCTCATTGTGGTAGGCTCACTACCGTTCGCCGCCGCCCAAGTGTACTTTCACCATACCGTAAGGTTGATTTTTCAATATATGTGAAAAAAGATTTCCCAAAAAACAAATTCTTCAAAACCGGTCCTCTTCCTCCGGTTCAACATCAGGCACGCGCGAAAGAGCAGCCTCAAATTTATTTCGGTCGCCTTTCTTTGTGTCAATAGGGATAAATCGCATTTCCACTTGCCGATTCAAAGCATGGGCAATTTTCCGTAACATCGGCAACGAATGCCCCTCATAGTCCGCATCCTCCAAACGTGATATCACAGACTGAGTGGTACCAACTCGTTTGGCAAGTTCTGACTGGGTTAAGTCTTCTTCCTGACGGGCGTTGTAGATCATCTGTCCGGCCATAAGGCCGGTATAGGCTTTTTCGACCCCATCATCAAATTCGGGATAATCCCCAAAATGTTTCCGAATGTAATCCAAAGCATCCGTTCCTACATTTTCTGCCATAACCCTATTCTCCTTCAGTATACGTATGCTTCTGCGGATCTGCCTCAATTTTCTTCTTTCGTGCAACCGCCAGATTGATATCCGCTTTTGGAACTTTATCTTCCTTGATCAATCCATGGGCTAAGATAGCCACGTTTTGACCGTAAAAGAAATATAATATTCGATATTGCACGCGACGAAACGAAATTCGCAATTCATGAATCCCGTCTCGCAATGTATCAGCATAAGGCCGGTAAAGTTCATACCCGAAGTTTTTTAGCATCTTGATCTACGCAAAACACTTTTCTATAGCTTTCTTGTCTATGCGTGCCACCTCTTTCAACCAGTCTATACCAGGAACATCCTCCCCATCTTTTTAGAAAAATATTTTTGTTTCAGGCATAAGAAGAAGGCTTCACTGTTTTTCTTAATTATCGCAAATATGCGATATCAAGTCAAGCAACAATTTTGTGATGTGTTTTTGTGATGCAGGCATCCTGCCTGCGAAGTTGCTGTGAGGAGGGCGAGGCTCCCGCCGAGCCGCGAATGCTAGACAACTGCTGTAAAAAACAATTGTAGGATGGGCTCAAAGCGAATTCGTTGTTCAAAATTCGCGCAGCCCATCAAGACTCTCTGGTCTTTTGTAAATGTGTATATTTTTTACGTATCTCGGTTAAACGTGTGAGGGCTTGCTTCTTGATTGCTGCCCGATCAGAGGTAAGTTCTTTTTCCAGTATATTTTTGACCTCTTCTTCAGGGCTGACACCATTTACGGCCGCGTTCTTCTTCAACCGCTCTAGAAGCGCAGCATCAACATTATTGATAACCGATGAATCAAGATAGAAAATTGGAAATAACAAATTATCTTTCTTCATTACGCATTTCCATCAATGCAGAAGTAAGACCGTTTTTCCCCAATTTTTTCGCCGTCATTTTCTGGCATTCTTCAATGGTCAACTCTTTATAAGGACCCAATTTTGACATAATGGAGTCAATAGTTTCTTGCTTTAACTTGGAAATTTTGATCCCTGATTTGCTTTCATATTTTTCTTGCTTGGTGAAAGTTGTTTCGTTCATTTTTTTCCTCTTTGGAAAAAGATTTTAATTTATAAATTTTATAATAAATTCACCGTGTATTATATCATAAAAATCAATGGTAACACGTGGATGCCAAAGGCAGAATGTTGTTTATTCTACCCTTGAAAACCACCTTGAAACTATCGTACATTTTGTGAGTGCCAATGGCATAGTAACATTCGTTATCCATTGAATGACGAACCGGCAAAAAGTCTGATCTATCAAATGGCCACACAATATATAGCTACATGGGTATCTAATCTGTACTTTATGTTGTTGCAGGCGAGGACGCCTGCGCTCCAAAAAAGACTTTTTGCCGAATCGTCATTGAATGGTCTGTCTGAATCCAGATACCCAGGATGCACAGGAGATTCAGGATAACGGCAAAAGCATACATACAGCTCCTGCCATCGCCATCCAGTCTGACAACGAATTTGCCGAATCCCTTCGCAAGCAAACTCCATCTCTGCTCCGGCAAAAATTTACTACACAGCCCTACGATGGCTGAGCGTATCCAATTTTATCTCGATGAACATGTTCCCAACGCAATCGCAGAAGGGCTTCGCCGCCGGTATCCTGGCCATCTTCATAAAATCCAGGCGATCCTGGTTCAGACAAAAAAGCAAGACCCTCAACTAGAAAAATTCCACTTCACCATATTCAAATGGTCTTGCATTGACTGGCCGACGCCCATGGCGACGGTGGGTTCGAAGCCGGAGTGAATTTTGCAATCGGCGCAACTGGGATTTCTACCTGGTCCGTATGAATCCCAATCGTACGCTTCCATCAATTCTTGAAAGGTTTCGTGATAGCCGCCGTTGAGAACGTAGCAGGGGCCTTTCCACCCTT
>CAZEZQ010000897.1:0-2869 GCA_964516245.1 uncultured bacterium
GCAGGCGTCCCGCCTGCTCTATATGTAGTTGCAGGCGAGGACGCCTGCGCTCCAATAATAACTTTTTGCCGGATCGTCTTGACTAGATTTATTATGAAATTTGTCATTCTTTGGTGAAAAGCCATCCGCATTTTTTTATGGTGAGATAAAAACGCACTTTACAATTTCTTACTATTGTTGGTGTAATCGGGGCAGGATGTGGCGTTGGGGCGTTCTGGCCGGTTGCATAGATATCCGTAGTTCCATTTGCATGAATCACAGAGAAAGGCATTGCCTTTGGAGATCGATTTCAAACGAGAAATCCACGAGCGGAATTTTTCACCAAGTGAAGCCATTCTTGTTAACCTCTATTTTTTTCTAAACATTATAACGGTTTTATTCAGTTTTTGCACGGGAAATTCAAATCAGCAGATTCAAAGCGCCTGAAAGAACCGAAATTTCAGCGTCTTGAAATGACAGAATTTCACCATCAACCATTACATCCTGTTTATGGGGAAACTTGATATTGATCTTTTCAATCAATTGATGATGGATGCGCTTGTCTTGAAGATGTTTTCCTTGGGGCAAGCCCTGAAACAATGAAAGTATTTGCCAGGCGGTAAGGTTTGGCGCAAGAATGAAATTGAAACGCCCATCTTGTACAGAAGACTCAGGAGATATTTTCATTGCATATCCTGTATATTTCGAATTGCAGATAGCAAACATGGAGGTTTCTGCAGTTGATGGTTCACTGCCATCAACTTCTAAAGTCACATGTTGGTTGCGTACATTGAATAAACAATGCAAAAAAGCGGCATGATAAGAGAAACGGCCAAACCTTCTATAACAGTCTCTCTGAACACGGCACGCTTCGGCAATGAAACAAAAACCCATCATATTGTGAAAATAGACTGTTTCATCCTCCATTTGTATTTGACCAATATCGATAGGTTGAGTTTTTCCTGGTAGTATACGCTTAGCGGCTTCTTTTGCGGTGGTGATAGAGAAATCGGTTAAAAAGGCATTGCCAGTACCGAGGGGCAAAATTCCAAGTGTGATTTCCAGATTCTTTCCACTACTCATGATACCGTTGATGACTTCAAAAGCCGTTCCATCCCCTCCCGCAGAAAGAAAACAGGTATGGCCTTGTTCGATCAATTCTTGAACCAGTTGAATTCCATGGCGGGGGTATGATGTTGTGTGGATAACTGTATCTATCTGATTTTCTTTGAGATACGATAGGATTCGCGCCAAGGTTTGGCGAGATTGGCCTCGTTTGGCGTTAGGATTGGCAATAATCTGAAAGATTGAATACGTCATGAGTGCGCTTCCCGATTAAAACAAGTTGAAGTCTCACTACTCTGTGTTGGTACGTAAAATAAATTGTAGGGTATAGTTGATGTTGACTTTATCTAATACAAAATTATACTTATACACTGACTATAGGGGTCCTTAGCTCAGCTGGTTAGAGTGCTTGCTTGACATGCAAGAGGTCACTGGTTCAAGTCCAGTAGGACCCATTGGTTTTACTGAAATCCTCACCGGTATCGCCCACGCGAGTAACGGTATCATAATAAATTCAAATTTAGGGAGACCGTGAGGTCTCTTTTTTAAATCGGGAAATGAGGTATTATGAATGTTTCCACGGCTCAAGACTATATTACCCTTCAGGTGGAAGGACTTTCTGAACCGGTTCAGATTGAACCGGGTGAGAATAGTTTTGCCATTTTAAAAGAACATAAAAATCTAGTCGATAAACCCGTTGCCGCCAAATTGAATGGCAATGTGATTGATTTGAAAGCCCCCATTTATGAGAGTGGGGAATTGAAATTTTTGACCTTTGACGACCCTGAAGGCAAAGAAGTTTTTTTCCATAGTTCCACCCACCTAATGGCCCAAGCCGTGACCGAACTGTTTCCCGAAGCCAAATTGGCGATTGGTCCACCCATTGAGAATGGGTTTTATTACGATTTTGATGTAGAACGTCCCTTCACCCCCGATGATCTAGAAAAAATCGAAACACGGATGAAAGAACATTGCAAAGAACGGCATCCGGTGGAGCGCTTTCTTATGAACCGTAACGAAGCGCTGGATTATTACAAAAAGAATGACCAGGATTACAAAGTTGAACTGATTGAGGATTTTGACAACGATGAGTTCAGCTTTTACAAGCAAGGCGATTTTGTCGATATGTGCCGGGGTCCGCATGTGCCCGACACGGGATATCTGAAACACTTCAAATTGCTCAATACCGCCGGGGCCTATTGGCGGGGGGATGAACGGCGGCCCATGCTGCAACGAATCTATGGCACCTCCGCACCGAGCAAAGAGGTTCTTGACGAGTATTTGAAACGTCTGGAAGAAGCCAAAGAGCGCGATCACCGCAAACTGGGCAAAGAATTGGGATTGTTTAGCATCCAAGAAGAAGCGGGCCAAGGCTTGGTGTTTTGGCATCCCAAAGGGGCGCGGGTGCGCACCGTTATCGAACAGTTTTGGAAAGACGAACATTACAAATGGGGCTACGAACAAGTCATGATTCCCCATGTGTTCCGCCAGGAACTGTTCGAACAATCCGGCCATATTGAGAACTATGGCGAGAATATGTTCGCCCCTATGAATGTGGAAGGTACCAATTACTTCATCAAACCGATGAACTGTCCGGGGCATATCTTAATTTATCAATCCCAGTTGCATAGTTACCGTGATTTGCCGATTCGATATGCAGAACTGGGCACCGTCTACCGCTACGAGCGTTCCGGCGCGTTGCATGGGCTGTTGCGGGTACGCGGATTCACCCAGGACGATGCTCACATTTTCTGTACACCTGGACAGTTAGAAGACGAGATCACGGCGGTCGTCGATTTCGCCGATTTTATGATGAAAGCCTTTG
>CAZEZQ010000898.1:0-804 GCA_964516245.1 uncultured bacterium
CACTATATGTTGATGCAGGCGGGGACGCCTGCGCTCCAAATTAGACTTTTTGCCGAAATGTCTTATAAAAGAGAATAATTTGCATGTTGAAAAAATAGGAAGAATCAGATCTTCCGGGGAAATAGGATGTCGAAAAATACACTCATAGCGGCTGGATTGGCTTTTCTAGTGGTACTCATTGGAGCAAGTTTGGCGATGCATTTTTATCAGCAAAGCCAGATTTCTCATGCGGAAGCGCTGCTGAATCAAGGCGAGTATCAGGCATTGGTTGAAGAATTCTCCCCTACAGTGGAAGCAGGTGGTGGATCCGACAAACAACGGGCCCTGCTGAGCAAAGCGTATTACCGTCTTGGAGAATACGAAAAAGCCAAAGAAGTTCTGCAGCCGATTGTGCAGTATGGAAATTTACATCCCGAAGCTGTTGCCGTGGAAGGATGGATCGCCTTGCAGCAAGAATCTCCTATTCGCGCCCAGGAACGGTTCAACCAACTTTTTAATATGGATCGCAAAGCAGAGGCTGAAGCAGGGTTGGCTGGCGTGGCGCTATTGCGCAGTGAAGGATACCGCAAAGATTATCTAGACGAAGCCGACCTCCACCTAATCAATGCCCGTTCGGCAGGGATGAATACGCCTGAAGCGTATCTGGTACAAGCCCAATTGGAACTGTATCGCCATCAATACGAAAAGGCAATTGAAAGTGCCAAAAAAGCAGCCGATATGGCGCCGCATTGGTTTGAACCTTACTTAAAACTGGGTTCCGCCTATCTATTGCAAAACGAACACAGTGAGGCCAAACAAGCGTTC
>CAZEZQ010000898.1:814-2869 GCA_964516245.1 uncultured bacterium
AAATATTATTTAGCTCGTACGCTGTATTTTGAAAATAAATTTACAGAGGCTCTTGCCCTGTATAAAGAACTAAGCGAAGGTGATACTTCCAAAAAACAAGACGCCCTGGCCGACCAAGCCAAAATTCATATATTGCTGGGCCAACTCGATCAAGCGGTACACTGTCTTCAAGAGGCTCTATCCATCGAAACGCGAGCATCCATCGGCATGCAACTGTATCAACTTTTCTCCCGCATGAAACAAGAAGAAAACGCCGAAGAAGTATTAAACCAAGTCACCGCCAAATTCCCCTATGTGGCTCAAACCCAAATGGAGCAAGCCCATTTGGAATTGAAGGAAAACAATTACTACCAGGCCTACAACCAATATCAATCCGTTCTAGACAACCTTCCCGATAGTTATTTGGCATTATACAATCTGGGCGGAGTGGCGTTGTTGCGCGGTGATTCATACCAAGCCCCTGATTTTTATAAGGCCGCAGCTCAACTGAATCCCGAATTTTTTCCTGCCCAACTGAATCACGCCCTGAGCTTGCTGGCCGTTGAACGGGAGGCCGAAGCCAAACCGATTCTAACAGAACTCAAAAAGCAGTTTCCCAACAACAGCGCCATATTACGAGCCCAAGCGTTGGAACGATTTCTATCGGGATTTCCACTCATCGCAAAAGAATATTTACAACAAGCCAAACAATCGGGTGGGGAGGAGGCCAGCTCGTTCATCATTCAGGGCAATATCAATTTGCGGATCTTTCAATTTGAAGAAGCTCTCCAAAATTTCCAATCGGCGTCGCAGCTGGATGAAAACAACGCCAGCGCCACGATTGGATTGGCCCATTCGCAATACCGCTTGGGAGAATGGCAGTCTGCGAAAGAACTGTATCTAACGCTCATTGAGCGGGGAGATTCGATCCCAAAACATATTCTACTACAGGCGCAAAACGGCTTAGCCATGATTCATCTCGACAACGGTGAATTGGAAGAAGCCAAAGCGATTTGGAACGAGATTCGTTCTCAATCTGATATGGCGCATCAATTTGCCGTGATCAATTCAGCCCTGGAATATGAGCGCACCCCCACCGACGAGATTCTGGAGCAGCTTCAATCCACCACCATGCAAAACCGTCCCCTCCCAGAAACGTATTACAACATTGCATTGTTTCACGACCGCATGAATCACGCTCAGCAGGCACACGAAGCCTATGAAACCTTGTTGGCGCGGTATCCCAATTACTTGCCGGGATTGTTCAATTTTGCCGAATGGAACCGTCAACGGGGAAGAATTTCAGAAGCGGTGATGTATTATCAAAATGCCGCAGACATTGCCCCTGGCCGTTCGGATGTATTGAACAATGCGGCTGCCGCCTTAATGCAGCGCAATGAATATCAAAAATCCGAAAACTATCTAAAAAAAGCGGCAAGCATCAATCCCCGCAATCCTTCGATCGTTTTCAACCGCGCTATCGTTGCCCTGAACAAAACAAACGGCGAAGAAGCCCGCACCCAATTAGACCAGTTGCATTCAATGGGCGCTCCCGGAGACCTCAGTTCGCTGGTGGAAGGCTTGCTTCAATCTCAAAACCAACAATGGGACCGGGCAGAAACAACCTTTGCCAATGCGCGCAAACAAGCGGAAGACAAAACGTATTTGGTTTTGAACCACGGCATCGCATTGGCCAAACAGGAGAAATATGAAGAAGCAGAACAAACCCTAAAGCAAGCAGTTAAGTCCAATCCCCAACTTTCCGATACTCATCGGGCTTTGGGACTGCTATACTGCCAAATAGGCTTGTTTGAAGAAGCCGAACGCGCATTGCGCCGCTCGTTCCAGTTAGACCCATCCCAACGGGATTTGGATGCCATTCTCACACAAATTCGTAAGTGGATTCGGGAATAATCCCTGGATTCTTGACGGTGCTTTTTGTTACACTATATACTCTAGTGTGGTGATTTATTTTCGAAATTGATGTATTGCTCCACATCCTTTTGGAATTCCATATAATGACGATTCGGCAAAAAGTCATTTTTGGAGCGCAGGTCATAGACGCGCCTTGGTGGG
>CAZEZQ010000899.1:0-2869 GCA_964516245.1 uncultured bacterium
AATTCGGCCCCGAAGATTTCTGCATCGTGGCCGCTAAAATCGCCAAACAAACCGGCCGTCCCGTCAAAATGATGATGGACCGCTATCAGGATACCGTCATGGCGGGCAACAAACCCGGCGCCCGCATGTATGTGAAAATTGGAGCCAAAAACGATGGAACCATCACCGCCATTTATGTAAGCAGCCACAACGAAGTGGGCTTTAGCGGTGGTGGCAGCGTGGGTGTGCCATTCTTCGAATTTTACGATATCCCCAACGTAAAAGTAGAAGATTACAGCGTACACACCAATGCCGGCAACCCGCGGGCCTTTCGCGCTCCTGGCCGCCCGCAAGGGAGTTTTGGGATTGAGATGGCCATCGAAGAACTGGCCATGAAACTCGATATGAATCCCTACGATCTCCGCGCCAAAAACATTTCTGGCAGTACGCTAAAAGCTCTGCCATACGAATTTCAACTGGGCGGCGAACGCTTTGACTGGAAAAACAAATACAAAAAACACGGTTCCAGCAAAGGCCGCATTCGAAAAGGTGTTGGCTGTTCGGTGACTTATTGGCATCAAACCGGCCGTTCCGGTGGCGCCGATGTGCGCTGCACCATCTTTCCCGATGGCAGTGTCGAAGTTGCCAACGGCTCTCAAGATTTGGGAACTGGCCATCGCACCATGATGGCGGCCGTAGCGGCTGAAGAATTCGACATCGGTACGGATATGATCAAAGTATCCATCGGCGATACCAAACTGGGCCTCAACGGCCCTGCCAGCGGTGGCAGTGTCACCACTCCGACAGTCTCTCCCGCCGTACGCAGCGCCGCCTATCGCGCCAAACAAAAACTGTTTGAAAAAGTGGCGGAAAAACTCAAAGTCGATGCTTCTGAACTTGAAACCAAAAACGGCGAAGTCGTCTCCAAAAACGATTCCAGCAAAAAGATGACATGGAAAAAAGCCTGCGGTTTGATTCGCAACGGCAATATCGTCGCGGTGGGCGAACATGTCAAAGAGCCCGATGTGTCTGACAGCGCTAAAGAAGCCGGAGTAAACAATTTCGGCACCGGAGAGTACGGCGCGCAATTCGCTGAAGTCGAAGTCGATACCGAAACCGGCAAAGTGAAAGTCAACAAAATTGTGGCGGTGCAAGACGCCGGCAAAACCATGACCAAAACCCAATACATCAGCCAGGTTTGCGGCGGCGTGATTCAAGGGTTGGGTTACGCGCTCACCGAAGATCGCATTATGGACAACATGACCGGCCGCCAGATCAACCCCAATCTCGAAGATTACAAATTGTTCAGCATGGCGCAAATGCCGGATATCGAGACCGTCATTGTCGATGTCTACGATCCGGTGAATAACACCGGAGCCAAAGGGCTGGGTGAACCGCCCCACATCCCCACCGCCGCGGTGGTAGGGTGTGCCGTTGCCAACGCACTTGGCGTTCCGGTTCGCGATTTGCCCATCACACCAGATAAAGTCTTACAAGCCCTGCAAGAGAAGGAGGGATAAGATCATGAAACAATTCGCCTATCAAAATGCTTCCTCTGCCCAGGAGGCTGTATCCCTCCTGAGCGAAGAATACAATGAAACCAAAGTCATGGCTGGCGGGTTAGACTTGGTGGGAGAACTAAAAGAACACCTGGTTGAACCCGAACGCGTCATCAGCATCGGCGATATCCAAGACCTGAACTATATCACCTATGGCAATGGCCTGTTGCGCATCGGCGCCACTACCACCATCAGCCAGATTGCCAATATGCCCGAAATGAAGCGCTACCAAACCGCCCTGGCCGAAGCGGCCGCTTCGGTAGGCTCCATGCAAATCCGCAATATTGGCACCTTGGGCGGCAACCTCTGCCAGCGCCCGCGCTGCTGGTATTATCGTGGTGAATATTTCAAATGCCTCAAAAAGGGCGGGGC
This sequence comes from uncultured bacterium, assembly GCA_964516245.1. GTDB lineage: Bacteria > Hinthialibacterota > Hinthialibacteria > Hinthialibacterales > Hinthialibacteraceae > CAZEZQ01. The sequence continues at coordinate 1,911 of CAZEZQ010000899.1, forward strand.
GGTTTGCTTCTCGCTGACCGGCAAAAACAAATACAACGCCATTCTCGGCGGCGGCCCCAGCTACATTGTTCATCCATCCGACTGCGCCCCGGCACTGATCGCCTTGAACGCCAAGGTGAAACTGCAAGGTCCTGAAGGCGAACGCGAAATGCCGCTCGAAGACTTCTTCGAACTGCCGACGCAAAACCTATTGTATGAAAACGTGTTGAAAGCCAACGAGATCGTCACCGAAGTCTCGATCGCCGATCACGGCATGAAGAGCACCTACGTCAAGTTCCGTGAACGCGACGGCTACGACTGGGCACTCTCAGCCGCGGCGGTGGCTATGGATTTGGATGGCAGGAAGTGCAGCAAAGCCAACATCATTCTCGGTGGGGTGGCCCCAATCCCCTGGCGGGCCGAAAAAGCCGAAGCCCTGCTGAATGGTAAAACCATCACCGAAGACTTAGCTGCCCAAGCAGGCGAAGCCGCCGTCGACGGCGCTGAACCCATGAGCGAAAACGGCTTCAAAGTCCCCCTCACCAAAAACCTGGTGAAACAGGCGATCATGAAACTGGTGGCCTAGCGGAAAGAAAAAAACTAACGGGGAGGACAAGGCTCCTACCAAGCTGAAGTCCTTTACCCAATCACGAATCATACTGAGGGGCAGACATTCACACCTGCCCCTTTTTCTATTCAATAAAGTGAGTAACTTCAGACCTCCTGAGTTGGGGGAAAATCATCTGATACCAATTTGTAGATCAGACGCAAATCAGTGCTGGGGTATTTGGTTTCGGTGGCGTTGAGTTCTGTTGCCAAAGTGCGTGCAGCTTGATCCGAGAGTTTGTTGGTTAAGTGATGTAGCCGTACGGTTAATGTTTTGTTGACTTCATCGGGAATCCGGTCCAATCCCAGCCACTTGCCCCCTTCGCCCGCGGCATAATAGCGCAACTGCTCGTTGGTTTTGATGCGGCACAATG
>CAZEZQ010000900.1:0-2864 GCA_964516245.1 uncultured bacterium
ATGTTGGGGATCGAAGTCGATATTTCACCGGATAACAAAACCGTCGCGATGGGTGCAAGGCAGGGAGAACAGATTGAGTTTTGGGATATGTCAGACCTGGCCGAAACGCCTACGGAAACGCCTTACGAAGTCCCAACACGGACAGCCATTCCCACCCCGGTGAATACATTCACTCCAACACCCACACCCACTCCGTTGCCGCATCAAAAATTTACACGGGGTGTACCGTCTACCGAAAGCGATCCCGGGTATTTTGTTTCCTTGGCGTTTTTGCCGGACGGTGAGCATGTGGTCAGTGCAGACAGAAACTACCAAGTAATCAAGTGGAACCGTAACACAGGTGAAGATGTGTTGGTGATGCAAGAAGAACACCGCTATGAAGATGAAATGGTGATCAGTGACGACGGCAAACGTGCCTTGTTTGGAGGGCAGCATTATGATGAAGAGGGCCAATTTCGAACCTATTTGTGGGATTTGGAAACAGGCGAGTTGCTCTCTGCTGACAAATGGCCGGAAATATTGCGGGCATATGATCTCGTGAATGGTGGCAACAACTTGCTTTACACCTTTTATGAAGAAGGCGTGTTTTTATGGGATTTCGAAACCGGTTCCCAATCGAGGTCATATGAAGGGACAGATCGCAACCCGATTCGGGAACTAAAAATCTCACCAAATGAAACCCGATTTGCTTACATTCCAACCAATGGTTTTGGGGATGGATTGGAAGTCACAATTCGCGATATGGAAAGCGGCGAAGTGGTGAGGCGTTTGAATGTGGAACCCAAGGTCCCCGAAAATATCTTCTGGTCTCATGACGGTGCGAAGATCTGGATACGAAGCTATACCCGCAAGGAAGGGGATTTTTCGCAAATCTCACTCGACTTGTTCGAAGTGGATACGGGTAATCATCTCTATCGTTACGACACACAAAATACGCGCTCCAAACTTCTCCCCTCATCCACAGGGTCGAGATTTGTTGAATATTCGAATCAAGAGGTGCGATTGTTCGATACCGTCACACAAACCCAACTCACCCGTTTCATGCATTTCTCGCAAGTGACGGCGGCGGCATTCTCTCAGGATGGCAATTCGCTTTTAACCGGCGCCGCTGGCACTCGAAACCAAACCGCCACCCTGTATCTGTGGGATATATCCCATTTTCCCAATTCCGGTCCACCGGAATTCACGCCTTTGCCACCCACTCCAACGCCCACAGCCACACCCACCCCGACCGCCATCGCCCCCGAACGATTGACAGAGGATTTTCAATACATCCCCCGCTTTCGCTATCGTCCGCAATCCGCTTGGGATTCGCCCCATGCCCCACTATTTGCGGTGGACCCCACTACAGGTGGCTTGCTCATGTTTGTGTACGAAGAAGAATGGGAAAGCCCCGGCAAAAGCAATATCGAGAGATTTTTGAATGTGTATCGTGTGGAATGGCCGGATCAAGTTGTGAATCTGGAGGCTTCTTCACTGGAGCGAATTCACCATATACCCGTATCGCATCACCTTCCCATAAAAGAGGTATGTATGTTGAATGATAGAACAGCGGTTGTATTGCGATATTCTGAGATTGATTTGATCCGCCCCAATGGCGAGAGGGTGCAGTGGCCTTCTGCGGGGTCTAACCAGCGTGAAATCATACCAGTACGAGAAAACACTCATGTACCTGGAGCAAAACCGGGGGATATTTTGGTGCTTGCCGATGACGGCGTATACATCCATGATCTTTCCAATCAAAACAATAACAGCAAATTGTTGTTTCCCCATTCTGATTTGCCTAAACATGCCAACCTGCAGGACATCGCATTGGGACCCAATGGATATTTATATTTCCTCATCAATGGGATGGGGTACCCCCTTGGGAATGCAAATCACGCGGCTAGAAGGGGGCCGCTCAAAATTATGTACTGGCATCCTGAAGATGGGATACGGGAATGGTCGCATGTTTCGTTTGAGGGTTATGTGACTGAGATGGAATATCATGAATCTGAGCAAACCTTTTATCTGTATTCAAGAATCACAGAAGGCGACTCGAATCCCAGGCAATTCGTCACGGTGTGCCAAGATGCCGGTACCCGCTACCAACGGATTGGACGTATTGATGTTCCATTGGAAGATATGCTGTACTCCCCAGCAGAACAATCCATCTTGTATTGGAGCTACGAGAATTCCAATTGCCATTTTGGTGAAATCGAAAACACAGTAGAGACCACGCCGACCCCCACGCCCGATCTCTCACAACCCACGTCAACCCCCACTCCAATCCCCGGTTGGCTCGTGCTCGACGGGTTTGGCGGGATACATAGTACACGCGACGATTGGAACCCGCCAACGCTCCCATATTTTGCAGGCTTTGACATTGTTCGCGATATTGAACCCGACCCGGTGGGAAACGGGTGGTACATGCTGGATGGACACGGCGGCATCCATACCGATCCCCCTACTTTGCCAAAACCCAATTCACTCCCGTACTTTGGTTTTGATATTGCCCGAAATTTAGAAGTGAAAATCGTCGATGGAGAACGGTATTTCTATCTGTTGGATGGGTTTGGCGTTATCCACACCGATGATCCTAATTATAGCCACGAGAAAGATATCTGGCTTGGTCAGGATTGGGCGAGAGACCTTGAGCCCATGCCAAACAAAAATAAATGGATGGTTATGGACGTCTTCGGAACGATCTACATGGGCGAGCAACCCAATTTTGATGTGCTCCGCTATACCCATGCCACGCTACTATCTCCTGTGATGCGCTCGTTTGTTCGCTTTGAAGATCACACAACAGTACTGCTCGACCATTCCAGCGGAGCACACACCAACAACTATTACCCAGCGCGCAATGTGGTAGAAGGATTGCC
>CAZEZQ010000901.1:0-2862 GCA_964516245.1 uncultured bacterium
GCCGCCGTTGCCATAAGGAGGGCGAGGCTCCCGCCGAGCCGGGTTGATTGAACCACTTCTGATTTACCTGCATCGCCTGCACAATCCATATTGATGATTAAAGGCATTGAGGCATTACCGCTGGATGTCTCGCGCGTCTGCTTCGCTCCTTCAACCACCGCTTCGGCCATGCGGTAAATATGGCCATACATGCTGTAAAACACCACTTGAATTTTCATCGCTCGACTCCTTTCCTCAATTTATTTGTTACAACAAACATTTGTGTATAAAAAAATTTCCTAGATCGGAACACCACGCAATTGATACAATACCCGGTTAACCAAGGCCTGATCTTCTTCGGAGATATCGCCAAAGAGGTTGGTGACAAACTTTTTCAATGGGCTGCGGATGGCATTCGATTTTTTCTTCCCCAGTTCTGTTAATGTAATACGAACCACCCGCCGGTCTTCTCTCGAACGAACCCGTTTGACCAGGCGTTTTTCAATCAAGCGGTCCACCATACGGGTGATGTCAGGAACCCGGTGCACCACCCGGTTCACGATTTCCTGGCATGAGAGCCCATCCTGCCCTGCTCCCGCCAGAATGCGCAGCACGTTGTATTGGTTGGGTGAAAGATCATATTGCGCAAAGAAATGGGTAAACTCATCTTCCAACATCTCGTAGGTTTTCAACAAGTTGAAGTAGAGTTCGAGATCGGGTGGATCAAACGGTTTCGACATTTTCATTTCTTCAAGCAAAGGGCACTGTTTCATGATGCTTTCCTTAAGGGTTTATGATCATGAATATCGTATAATAGATATCAAACAAATTATATGTCAAAACATTATTTGTTGCAACAACTTTTTATTTCTTTTTATTTGTTATTCTTCTCTTCGCCAGGAAATTTGTCCATTTACAACATAATTACGGGCACTGGAAAGGTTTCCAGTGCCCGTAACAAAAACATTCGTGTCTTTCTTATGCGGAGGTTAATTCAGGAACTTGGGGGAAATCGACTTCGGTTTCAACCACGTGATTGAAATAATTGGTGTAGAAATTCATAACTACGTTGGCCACAATTTCAATAATCTCACCATCACCATATCCAGCATCACGAACCGCTTGTAAATCAGAATCATCCACAAAACCTTTTTTGTCGTATACCGCTTTGGCGAAATCAAGCGCCGCCTGGGTTTTGGGATCGTTCGACTTGCCAGCACGGCTTTCCAAGGCTTCGTCATCACTCAAGCCGGCCGATTTGCCAATGGCGGTATGGGCCGACAGGCAATAGTTGCATTCGTTGTTTTGACTCACCAACAACGCGATCTGTTCACGCAGTGTGTTGGATAAGAGCCCGCCTGATAGCGCTTCACTGGCGCTCAAATAGGTTTTGAGCACTGCGGGCGAATGAGCCATGGTTCCCAGAATGTTGGGGATCTTGCCCATTTTCTTTTCCACCTGTTCCAACAATTCTTTCGATTCTCCAGATGCACTGTCTTTGGTTAGAGGTTGAATTCGAGCCATATTCGCTTCTCCTTCACAAAAAATTATTTCTTTCTATTCAGCATTGTACAAAAGCGATCAGGCCAATACCAAACATTTTATAAAATAAACACAATCGAAACATTCGTTGCAACAAGAAAAAAGTGTAAAAGGGATATGCTCTATGGTACAAAATCACAACTCAAGTGACGTATTTTATTTGGTGAGTAAAGGGGGAGGGAGATCAAAAGTTCGAAGCGGTGTTGCCGCCATGCATTCAGAATTTGGGCAGGAACGCTTTTTGGCCGAAGCAGAGCACTCACATACACATTCGTGTCCAACACGATGCGAATCATAATTGCCTGCCGGTTGTTTCGCGCAGAGCTTCGGCAATTGCCTGGTCTGCCTCTTCCTCTGTAATGTTTTTCTTCCCGGTATCCCCCCAAACCTCATCATAGATGGCAAATACATCACCCCCCTTTGCTGGAGTGATTTGAAACCGCGACTTGCCTTCGGTTTCTATGACCACTGTTTCTGATTCGTTTTCAATTTGTCTAAAGAACGATTGAACGGATTCATCAAGCTGTTCCAACGTGAGTCGTTTTACCATGATCTTCTTATCTCCTTTTCATTTTTCTTGATCTGTTATTTTTTATAATCTATTAAATTTCTATTTAAATAGTGCGGGCTCCCTAGATTGAAATTCAACAATTTGTAATTATAAGGTATGTTTATGCATGAAATACTATTGGCTCACCCTCGTATATTAACTCGACGATTGCAGGTGGAAATAATTCTCCATGTTCTTTCCTAGATTCTACTACCACCCCACCCACATCCTGGATATTTCAGAAAACTCCCTTTCTGGTAACCCCAGGTAGCCCCTCTCTAAGATCCCATTTCCGGGATAAAGGCAAACCAGCGGTCTTCATCCGGTTCTACAACGATGGGAAAAAGATAGTATTTCAAATCATCTTCATCCTGTCTTTTATATCCTCTTTTATTTTGATTCATTTTAAACGATATATTGAATCTTATTACACAGCAATATATAAAAATATGTGATGATCATTTTACCGTGACTTCATCACTCCCCTTTTCTTACACAAATGAGCCAATTTGCACTGCGAGCATTTCGGCGATACCGGCGTGCAAAGATTCTGGCCGTATGTCACCAGCAAATCATTAAATTCAATCCAATACTCTTTGGGGAGCTTTTTGCGCAATGCCAGCTCGGTTTGATCAGGGTTTTTGCTCTTTACATAGCCCCAACGGTTTGTAATCCGGTGAACATGGATATCAACACAAATCCCCGGTAGGCCATATCCCAAAGTCACCACCAGGTTTGCGGTTTTGCGGCCTACCCCGTTGAACTTGACTAGTTCTTCAACAGAATCAGGC
>CAZEZQ010000902.1:0-2859 GCA_964516245.1 uncultured bacterium
AAATTTAGATCGATTTTGTATTCTATTGGTGGGGTTCTATGGTGGAAAAACAATTTATCCATCACATGGACTGTTGTGCAAATGGATGTTTGAACCCGCCGGTATTTTGCGGAAGAAACCTCCTCGGCTATTCAAGCCGTTGCTCGGGTCGTAAATGGGTCCTCCACGTATTCCCGCCGGGCCCCAACCGTCAATCAGGCCCGCGTTTCTGGTTGTATGAGCTTCACGAATTTGCTCATGCATGATGGGATTCCACAAATCCATATGCGAGCTGCATGGAATCCAATGATAGTGGGTTTCGGAATTTTGGAATCCTGCAGCGCGGTGCATATTGGGAGCGGCTTGAAAGCGGTCGAAAAGAAACTGATTCAAATATGGGACAGGTGTGGTTAAGGGGAATTGTTGTCCGAATCCATCACGATGGGCGTGGTACGAATTGTTGTCCAGGTGATACTGCTGCATAGCGCCGAACATAGTGCGTAGATCGCTTTTTGTGCTTGCGATCTTGGCTCGTATTTGCGCATTCAGGAAATTCGGTACTGCAATCGCAGCCAATATGCCAATAATGGCTACAACAATCAATAATTCAATTAAGGTAAATCCATCTTTCCAACGAGAATACATCGCTACACCCTCCTTTTTTGGAACATATTGAAACCATTTTGTTATGATTTTATTTTGATGAAATTTAATTTTGACCAGAATTCCACACAGCCGAATCATAAACCAGAATCGGTTGAAACTGCAGGTCACTTTCGGTTTTGGTGATTTGAGTTTTTGCCGGATCGTCTTATATTATATATTCATTGTTGCTTACAGTTTTTTGTGTTTGATAAGATCGTGTCCAATTGTATAGCAATATAAACTAGAGGGAATAAAGGTGATTTTGACATTTTTAATGATTTTATAGTCAATCAAGGATTTTGTTGTTATTTTGAAATTTTCCACATTGTTGGTATGGCAGAAATCGATATAAGATTTCAATAGATTGGGGTTATTTACATGTTTGTCACTCCACTTGGTTTCAACCGCCCATTCTATTTTGAAATTTTTGCCCAGTTGAACCAAGTCCACTTCTCCAGGTACCCCGCCTTGTTTCCATCGAGCGTAATGCAAATTGATCCAATCGGCGTGAAACCATTGCGCGAAAATAGCCGATTCGACCATGGCTCCAATAGCCCGATCGTCTTCCGTAATGGTGGAATACAAAGCGCTGCGCATGGAAGGATTGGTTAAATATACTTTAAAAGAATGAAGGCGCTTGAACCGCTTCGCGTTTTTGTCGATACGTTTGATTTCGTGTATTAAAAAAGAAGGCGCACAAATGTGCGCCTTTAGTTTGGTATGTATGGTTGTGTTTATCTGCCGCCAGTATTGTCTTGCATAAAACCACCACCTGAGCGGAGATAAAGGTCACCAATGCTAACTACTCCATTGGAAGCATCATAAGGTATCCCTAACCGAACCGCGTTGTTCGCTGCGCTATAAACTTTTTCAGCGGCTGGCCCAAAGCCGATTAACATATAATCGCCTTCACGTAATTTATTTTTGTCATCGAGTTGAGTTCCACCCCAATCATTGCCACTTATGGCAGGATCGTTGTCGATATATAAATACGTATCATTGCCCACTCGGCCAAACCGTTCATTATGACCACTGGTCTCGTCGTTGAATTTCGAGGCGAATGGATCTTTGGGTATAGAACTCATATAGGCTATAGGACTGGTTAAGGGGGCCAAAACGGTAGTTTGATTTCGATTCCCCTGTCCACCAGCAAAACCAACACCATTAAAGACATCGTTGATTCGATTTATACCTGTTTCTGTGTCATCATCCCAAAAATCAACAAGCATTACGCCTTTATCAAGGCGTAATTGTTCGATTGCGGTTAGTGTAGAGCGCATATCGGCTTTTTGCCTAGCCAATTTGGCGCGCACCTGAGCATTCAAAAAGTTGGGCACAGCGATGGCTGCCAAAATCCCAATAATGGCGACGACGATGAGTAGTTCGATAAGCGTAAACCCATTCTTTTTCATTTGTAACACTTCTATTTCCTTTCCTCTATAGAATATGATTCAGAAAATCCAAGTTTATAACAACAAACAATTTAACAAAGTAAATGTGAATTGTTAATCGACCAAAATTCGTAGGAATTTTGAGAATGATCTTTTGAAAGGTTAATTGCTTGTTTCTTCTATAGTAATTTTACCTTCTTGAATTTTAAAACACAATCCATATTGTTATAACCATATTGTAATAACTTGTCATATCTTAAGCCAATGTCATTTAGTTAAGAAATATGGCAAGAAATGGGTGGCACAGGTTTCCTAACCTGTGCCTGAAGCTTGTATGTACTATGGATGGATCAGCACTGGTTGAAAAACCATTGCCGATCCAAAAGTTTTTCACCCCTTAACTAAATGACATTGTATCTAAAACGGGGCATTCTCCAAGTTTTCGTTGCATGTTTTAGAATGGGGAATATTTCGGTGAGTGTTTTGCCATGAAGGCTGCTTGAAATAGAAATGACGATTCGGCAAAAAGTCTTTTTTGGAGCGCAGGTCATAGACGCGCCTTGGTGGGCGTCCTCGCCTGCAACAACATAAAGTGCAGATTAGATATCTGCGCTACTATATATTGTGTGGTCGTTTTCTAGATCAGACTTTTTGCCGGTTCGTCAGAAATAAATGCTATTCATCCAGACCTATTTCTTCTGAATATGGAGTGACAATGCGATACGTGCGGCTTAATTCGCGGATTTTCTGTAGATACTCTGGTTTTTCCCCTTCTTCCACCATTTTCCCGACAATATCGTAGGCCTTATGAAAAGCCCATTGGCGGGCGACTTCGTAGGTGGCG
>CAZEZQ010000903.1:0-2859 GCA_964516245.1 uncultured bacterium
GGCTGGCGCATCTTCATTGACTACAATATCAAAACCTTTTGTAAAGGAGGGTTCATCATTCACGGGATCAATCGTAATTGTAAATGTTTGCACATCGGATGTATCATCTCCCCCACCATCATCCTGCAAAACTACATCAACAGTCGTTGAACCACTCGCATTTGTGGCTGGGATATACGTTAAATCACCGGCAGCATCAATGGATGGGCCCGAAGAGAAAAGACTGGTATCATTGGGCGTCAAGACGAATGTAAGTTGCTGAGACGATTCATCGGGACCACCCGGGGATATGTCTGTTGCGAAATTGGATACGGTTTGGGCTCCCGCATCTTCATTTACTGCCGGAGGGTCGCTAGCGATTGTGAATGTTGGGGGATCATTGACCTCAGATATTGTGATTGTGAAGGTTTTAAAAGATGAAGTATCATCTCCACCATTGGTTGTGCCCCCATCATCTTGCATGCTGACAGTAACGAGAGCGGAACCGGAAACATCGGTTGCAGGAGTGTAGGTAAGTGTACCGCTTGAATCGATCGCGGGCTGAACACTAAACAATGAATTGTTGTCGTTGCTCAGATTAAACGATAGATTCTGACCCGACTCATTCGATGGGCCTTTAGAAAGATTGACGGCCCAATTCGATACAGTCTGAGGGCCAGAGTTTTTAGCAGCCGATTGATCGGCTCCTTTAGTAAATGAAGGCTCATCATTCACAGGAGTGATTGTAATGGTAAAAGTTTGAATCCCCGATGTGTCATTTCCCCCATTGGCGGTTCCTCCATCATCCATCAGCATCACATCCACCGTAGTAGAACCATAGGCATTTGGTGCTGTGGTAAAAGTCAATTCACCTGATTCATCAATAGATGGTCCTGTCAAAAACAAATCGGTATTGGATGCTGCAACAATAAATTCAAGTTCTTGCCAAAATTCATCTGCTGAGCCTTTTGAAATATTCGTCGCCCATCCAGAAACTGTTTTCGTTCCTGAATCTTCTAACACTGTCTGATCTGGACCTTTGGTGAAGGACGGCGCATCATTTATAGGATCGGTTTGTGGTTCGGTTTCCTCTTGCTGCGTGAAATTTTCAGTAGCCACAGATTCGTCATTAAAAGAGGTCTCGGCGCCAAATGCAAGATTGATCGTTTCAGAATCACTTAAACCCGAATCAAATGCAAGAGTGAATTTAAATAGTGTTCCAGCCGTACTTGGAAGCCCCCCGTCTGCGCTGGCGCTCGTGAATATCACTTGGCCTGCAGTCGTGGCATTGACCACGAGTTCATGCCAATTTGTCTCCGTCAAAGTTCCAACTTTGGTCGATGAATCGTAAGTGGCTTGAGTTGAATCAAAATCAATAACAACCTTAAAGCCGGTTAAACCACCAGCATCAGAAATATTTACCGCAAACTCCTGGGTTGCGCCTTTCAGAATGGGGCCTTGAGCAACAAGGCTGAATGTTGGCTCTGTATCTTCAATGGATTGAATTTGATGAACACTGCCTGTCCCTGCTGTGGAATCATAACCGAGTAAATAGAGTTCCCCATTTTCATCTTCAGCAAAACTAAAAATATTCTCGTCAAATATATTATCTGAATCACCTTGAATATCGATTTGACTGATTTCATAGTTGTTAATATCTTCCAGACACAACAACAACCCAGAAAAATCACCAAATATATAACTCCCCAGCAGCGATGGATATTTTGCCCCCCGGTATACATACCCACCTGTAATTGACCCAAGAAGAGTGCTATCTAGGCTGGTGTCGATTTGATTGAGATTTGCATTGTTGGCAGGATTGTGATCGTATTCAGCAACCGGCAGAGTCATATTAACAAGATCACAGTTATCTTCTGCTGAATTATTGAAGAAGAGAGAGCCTTCCATGCAGCGCCATCCGTAATTCCCTCCCTTACGAATGATATTCACTTCTTCACGAGACCATTCTCCTATATCTGGCGCATACAATTTGCCGGTTGCGCGGTCAAATGAAAACCGCCGTGGATTTCTTAACCCAAAAGCCCAAATCTCATCCTCCCCATTTGTTCCTACAAATGGGTTATCGCTTGGAATGGCGTATGGACTGCCGCCGTCAACATCAATCCGCAGAATGGATCCTAATAAGGTTGAAGTATCCTGCCCATTGCCGATGGTTCCATGATCGTCGCCTGTTCCACCACCATCTCCCAAGCCAATATACAGCATCCCATCCAACCCAAATTGAAGCTGCCCGCCATTGTGATTGTTTTGAGGTTGTTGCACTTCGAGAATAACAGTTTCGCTGCCCGGATCGGCTGCATTGGGGTCCCCACTTGAAACTTCAAATTCTGAAATGATTGATGTATGTGAAGAAATGCCATCTGTACTATTCCCCGAATAAAAAACAAAAAAGCGGCCGTTTTGAGAATAGCCGGGGTGAAAAACAATACTCATCAGTCCACGCTCGCAGCATGTGGTAGCAACCTTACTTGAAATATCCAAGAAAGGCGTCCCCAGCACCATATTGCTGCTTAAATCTAAAATGCGAATGACCCCTTCCCGTTCTAACAAAAACAATCGATTGCTGCCATCTCCCGCATGTGCCCCATCCGTAATTGCATCGTTTAACTGTGCAATCTCAGTAATAGCAATCGTATTCGTTGAAGATGCTTTTGAATAATAAGGTGAAAGAAAAATGAAGGAGATGAGAATAATGGTTGAATAGTATTTTTTTAACATGATTATGCCAACTTTTAAGTTTTTAATAACACCTTTTCTCGCTGAAACAAATACAACATTAACTAACACAAAGTAAACAACTTACTCAATAACTGACGTTCCGGCAAAAAGTCCAATCCAGAAAACGGCAACACAATATAT
>CAZEZQ010000904.1:0-2854 GCA_964516245.1 uncultured bacterium
GTTTTGTTGGTGGGCTGAAGCCCACCCTACACAATTATAAATTATAGCAAAAGCAGATAATACTATACACAACTATATAATGAATATTTAATTATGATTTATGAAATATGCTTGTATTTATCGAGATTTCATGATAAATGTATAGATCAACAAATTCATAATATGAGTACAAAAAACACTAGATATTGTGTATATTCTACTGATTTAGAGAATATTGGTAAATCTCGCTTAACTCCAGGGTTACATTATAGAACTCGATATGTATAATTATAATAAACCACAGAAGATTTTATTATTAGAGAATTTGGCTGGCTGTTCAGGCTTTAAGGTTGATGGGCGGAAGTTCATGTGAATCAATCAGAAACGATCAGATTCAAACGGTGGCGCATTCATCTCTTTCTGGTATTCTAAGTTATAAATGTTAAGAAGACTCAGGAAGAAGATATGAAATTTTCGCAAAGCGTTGATCTCGCTTTACATGCTCTGTGGTTTATGGCACGCAATGCGCCCAATCATCCTGTAATGATCAAGGATGTTGCTCAAGGTGTACGGGCTTCTGAAAGTTATATGGCACGAGTCATGTTGTGGCTCACCAAGGCGGACATCCTTAAATCGATTCGTGGAAAAAAAGGGGGCTTCGTCTTTAAAACACCACCGGAACAAATAACCATTGCAGACGTTGTATTAGCCATAGATTCGGACATGGCGAATTATCATTGTCCCAAAGAAGAGCGGGGTTGTGCTCCGGATTATTGCTGCGCTTTGGTGAATCTCTTTCAGGAAGCGCAACGAGAGATGCTTGCGGTGTTAAGGCGAATGACAATTGCGGATATTGTTTCCCTTGGTGATTCCGGACAATCCACGTGGCTGGTTCCAGTGGAAAATCTGGAAGAAACAGGGCAGAATCAGTCTGAAACTTCCATTCGCCAACGGGTGGCTCTCTAATTTGTCAGGAGCATTTTAACCAATTCGTTTTCATAACGGGATCAATTTGTCAATCGTTGATAAATTGATACATGTGCAAATGATTCGATAAATAAGGAGTTTGCGCGATGACCTACACACTTGCCTCGACCAGCATGTACAAAGAGGAAACCCTGCTGGAGGACAAGTCATTGAATCTGAGCTTGGAGTTGGATGAAGAAGAGGAAGAAATTGGTTTTTTCCCTTCTCCTCATCAAGAACTGGATGCTTTGATTCTCGACCCCCGCATGGAAAGCAAAGCCAACCGTGCGGGCCGAAGAAGTGCTCACAACAGTTTGCGGCTCTATCTACGTGAAATTGGCAGCATTCCACTGCTTACGAAAGAAGACGAGCAGGAAATTTCACAACGTATGCAAGATGGCCGCAAAAGAATCTGCGTGGGTGTCGTACGCAGCATACCCGCATTGCAAAATCTTCTTACGATTGTCGACGGGGTCAAAACAGGACGTAGGCGTCTGGATGTCATTATGAATAACATGCCTGATGACATCAAAGAAGAAAAAGAAGTCAACAAGTATATCGGAAACCTTCGTCGAAAAATCAATCGTGTGATGGACAAAACAAATAAGGCCATTGAACTCTCTAAAAAAGAGCCGGATAAGGCCAAAGAGGCCTTTCGCAAAGCCGGTGAAGATCTCTACAAAATCACCTTTGCTCCTGAAACCATTCAAGAAGTGGCCGATGACCTCAAACGGCGCGCTTACCGCACCGACAAAGCCATCAAAGAGTGCCAGCGTATTGAAAACCTGCTAAAACTGACACCGAAAAAGTCTGACCGGCTGGCCTCCAGCAACCGCTTCACGGACAAAACATTGGTCAGTCTTTCCCGGGTGGCCCATTTAAAGAAGAATGAAGTCAGCCAGGAACTCATGAAACTGGCCGAATCGAAAGCCCTGCTTCAGCAAATGTACGACAATGGAGAGGACCCCTATCGCCTGTTCCGTGCCGTCAAAATTATTCGTAAAGGCGAAAAAGAAGCCCAACAAGCCAAAATGGATTTGGTTCGCGCCAATCTGCGTTTGGTGGTTTCGGTCGCCAAAGGCTTTCGCCACCGGGGCGTTCACCTATTAGACCTTATTCAAGAAGGCAACATCGGCCTAATGCGGGCCGCAGAGAAATTCGATCACCTGCTTGGTTTTAAGTTTAGTACTTACGCCACCTGGTGGATTCGGCAAGCCATTTCACGAGCCTGCGCCAGCCAGGCGCACGATATTCGCATTCCGGTTGGTTTACAGGGAACTTGGCATCGCATCACCAAGGCCTCTGAGGATCTACAACAAGAATTGGGCCGTGACCCAACCCCCGAAGAGATTTCACACCGGGTGGATATCCCAGTGAAAAAATATATGAAACTCTCGCGGGTGGTTCAACGCGCCGTTTCACTCGAAACTCCGATTAATGAAAGCGAAGACAGTTTTCTCGGCGATTTCATCGAAGATGGCACAGTTGATTCACCGGTCGAATGCGCCAGCCTGAACTCGCTTGAAAGTGAAATCGTCCAGGCATTGGAAACACTCACCGAACGTGAAGAATCTGTATTGCGGCTTCGTTATGGCTTGGATGACGGCCAACCGAGAAAACTCGAAGAAGTCGGCAACCGGTTCGGCATCACCCGCGAACGCGTACGACAGATCGAAACCAAGGCGATCCGTAAACTGCGCCATCCTCTCCGCGCCCAGCGTTTAAAAGGCTTTTTGGATGGACTGGCTGCAAATGGGTAAACGATAATCTGATATTGATGAAAAAAGGCCGAGTTTCTCGGCCTTTTTTTTAGTTTCTTACGTGCGGATTGGTATTAAGTACAGTTAATTCAGCATTCGTGGCAGACACGGGGGTAGGGGCAGACACGGGGGTCTGCCCCTACAATTGT
>CAZEZQ010000905.1:0-2848 GCA_964516245.1 uncultured bacterium
CAATGCAACCGAACGAATGTAGTGGGAAAGAGATTTGAATCCCCTTGCGGCAGCATTGTTTCGAATCCGATCCAGCTGATGCCGGTTTACACGGACAAAAATCGCTTTATTTTTTGGCATTCTTTTCCCCTCCCAAGTGCGCACTTATAGCCAACCAGTGATGCAATGACAATTCATCAGAGCATTTCAAATCCTGGAGTTGTTATTAATGAGTAAAGGCTTTTGATTTTAATAGCTTATGTTGAAACAGTAGTAATTGTCTAAGAAAAAATCCAAATAAATCTTAATTTTGGATAATTTTTCGAAATAGATGGTATTATAACCAATCCGCATCAATAGCCATAAATCCAATAAAAGCAAATCTAGCGACTCACCAATTGCTTGAATCGGTTGTCTTTCAACAGTTCTCTCATAGGAATGGCGTAATTCTCTTTAAGCCGTTCACCGGCAAAATGAAGTCCAACAAGCCTTCCGTTACCCAGAGAAAAAATGCCGGAACCGGAATTTCCCGGCAGGGTAGAACAATCGTGGATCAAAACCGGATACTGATCCGGATTAAGATCGGTTTTCAAGTATCTCAATTTCTTGTACAAAGATTTCTTATTCTGCTCTGAAAGAGCTTTGATCTTGCCCGGTTGGACGCGTTTCTTGGGTAAGGCGTATTCACCAAACACCGATCTTTCTTCCAGTTGACCTTGGAGGTAGCCCGCTGGGAAGCCGATGACACTGCAAAATTGACCCTGAGAAAGTTCGTTATTCTGTAAATTGGAAATAGCCACCGGATTGGGAACTGTATGTCCATACGGATTCTCAGGATCAATGGAAAGAGCAATCGCATCATAGGCGTCATGCCGCCAAAGAGCGCCGTGAATGGTAAAGCGCTTCTCTGGATATTGCTGGCAGCGTTCCTGAGTGAATTCCACAAAAATTTCACCATTTTCTTGGTCTTCAAACATCCATTCATATCCATCCAAAACATGCCGGTTTGTTAAGAGAACATTTTCAGCAATCACAACTCCGGTTCCCAAAAATTTGTCTTCAAATGAAATATCATCCGGAATGGAAAATTTAATGAACAATTTGCCAACAGAAAAAGAAATCGGCCGTAAATATTCATCACTCAACCCTCTTTTCACCCACAACGATGGAGTTGGATTGATATTTTCATCCACCTGTCCTTGGCACAAAAATAATGCAGGTCGAACTTGCTGTATTTGGTCAATGCTTGCCTGATGGTACGCCACCGATTCAAATTTAATGTTGGCAGAAATTTTTCTCATCCCATGCACAAGTTGGTAAGGGAGATCCATAATTTGGAAGGGGATGTCTAAAAAAACTGGAAATTTGTGCTCAGAACGAGCGGGCATCCCAATGACTTTCAAAGGTTGTTCAGCCACGAGAAAAGGAAACTCCAATAAGGACATGCCATTTGAGGGATTGGTTTGTTCCGTGGATCGTTTTTCTGATTGTTTCAGAATACTGCGATCCTCTTTCGCCAATACATTTTCGATGTAATGTTGCAATTCTTTGCTGTTGCTATGAACGCATTGAAGTGAAACGAAAGTATGGAATAAAAAAAGTACACAAAGACCCAGAAAATTTTTCATGACTCACTCCCCTCCTATGCATCTCCATTGAATCTACTCTTTTCCAAACGACCAAACTCGAACGACTCCATCCTGATAACCAATAAGAAGTTGATTCCCATCGTTGGAAAAATCGATGGCGTTTGCTTTAGAAAGTGGGATTGGATTCAAACGATACGACTTGTGTGTACGCAGATCCAAGACATGCGTTTCACCCGTATGCATTCCAATCGCAATTTGCCTACTATTCTGGGAAAATGTTATGGTCGAAATTCGATTGATTCGAATGGGGAACGAAATCATCTCGTTATGAGAGTTGAGATCAAATAATTTCATGGTGCTGTCCGCCCTGCCAATCAACAGGGAGTTTCCATCGGGTGAAAAAGACGCGATTTCAACACCCAGCATTTCCGGTTGATTGAATTGAGGACGTTGATTGACCAAATCGATCACTTGAATCCCTCGATTCCGTTTTGTAACGGCGCAATTCCTTAGATCAGGTGAAACATCCAAAACCTGGAAATTATCAGCAGCAAAATCGAATTGATCGATGGTGTGTCCATCGGTAGCATCCCATATTTTGACAGAATGTTCCTCAACGATCGCGCCGATTTTCCCTCCATCATTGGAAACGGTAAAAAAAGCGTTCATCAAAAATGGTTCGTGGAAACTCGCAATGATTTCTTGAGATTGCAGAGCCCATACGGATACCAAGCCTCCATCACGCAGGGATAAAATTTTGTCTTTTGTGGGAAATATTTCTGCAAACAGAGTTCTCCCTGAAAAAGGAGCCGGTGAATCAAGCGATCGTTTTGTGGAAACATCCCAAATTTGGATATTGGAATTTCGATCCCACGCGATGATTTTTGTTTGATTTTCCAAAAAAGAAACCAGTTGGATGGAGGAAAGGTTTCCGGAAAAAGAATGTATGGGTTCCGTGATTGCGTGAGAATTTCCAAGAGCATTTTCAAATTGGATCGAATCTTCTTTGGGGAATAATTGATTGTAAATGCTGGGCGTTTGAATATATAGGAAAAGAATAACAGAAGAGAGAACAAGCCCGCCAACCGCTGCAAAACGATAATTTTTGAATGAAAATAGAGTCAACCATTTTAAGACTGAATCTTTGAACGGTCTCCAAGCATGTGTTGGGTGATGGTTTTCGTTGGCCTGTTCCAGATCGCATTCCGCCATACTATGCCAAAGGGAATCTGGATCGTGAATCTCTTTCGCAATCCATTGACTCACAGCATTAAATGCGA
>CAZEZQ010000906.1:0-2845 GCA_964516245.1 uncultured bacterium
ATGGAATTTACCAATGAAAGTCTGTATATCTTAATGGATGATGGAACCGTCCAAACCGCTGGAAAGGCAGTTTTTCGCGGCTCTCTCGGCGCCATGGATGCCACCGATATGCTGCTTTCTTCTTTTCGAGAAGGGTATTATATTCTGGAAGCGGATGGAACCATTCATACATTCGGCAATGCGGTGAATTACGGGAGTTTCTCAGCAAACAAGAATGTTGATTGTGTAAATATCGAACATGCTTTCCCTGATGGGTTGTATGTCTTGCGCGAAGACGGCCATGTCGCCACCTTGGGCGGGGCTGCATTTTACGGCGAACTTTTAAATGACAATGCCGTCGACCTTGAAATGTCCCATGATGGCAAAGGGTATTATGTATTGTACGAAAACGGCGCTATCGCCGTTTTTGGTTCGGCCGTCTTTTATGGTTCGGAAGAGAGTTCCAGCCGCAGGGCTGTTGACCTCGAAGTTCGAGGCGATGGCTACTATGTCGCTTATGAAGATGGGACCATTTCAACGTTCGGAAAAGTGGTCAATTTACTGCCCAATCAAAATTTTGACGACGAACTGGTAGATATCACACTAACCTTTCGCGGCTTTCGGGCTTTAACCGCCGATGGCAAAGTAAAAAGCTTTATGAACACTGAGATTCTTGGCGCACTGACCTGGTTTGCCGAACTCAAGCAGGTTCAACCCTCACAAGCCACACCCACCCCGGCAATTACACCCACTCCCACGCCACAGCCCAGTGAATCTTTCTTGGCCGAATTGCCTAGTGAGTTTGAAGAGCAAGTGGTTGGCATCCTCCCCGAAAATCAAACCCTCCCACAGTCTCTCACCACAGGCCAAGCCAGTGTAAACGACGGCTCCATCTATCTCATTACCCAAGACGAAGAGAATGATTTGGCGCAACAGATTCGAGTCTACGATTCAAACGATTTCGGACCGGACAACGAAGGTGAGTTATTCGCCCAAATTAATTCTGCGCGGGGCGCGGCAGAATTCCGCGGCCTTTCGTTCAGCCAACGGGGGATGCTAGTGGTGATCGCCGATGCCGCAAGAAATATCATCGTTCTCATCGAAGGCAATTTTGGTGAGTCAACTGTATCAAACTTTTTGCAGCATTGATTTAGGTGGATGAATTTATGAATCCAACATAATAGGCCAGCAAACCAAAGTTATCCCCCTCCCAAGATTGGAGCTGATCTTTTCCCACAAAATGTGAACCTTGAAGTTCCCCCCTTATTAAGGGGGGTTAGGGGGGGAGCTGGCTCTTCTCATACCACCGAATTCCCCAGCCCCTGTGGTGCTTACCCCCCTTATTAATCGCTGTTAATAAGGGGGGAATGGGTTTTGGATTTGCCATTAATTCATGATTGATAGACTACTTATACTCAATGGCATTTGAATTTGAGATGTACCGGCTGGAAGCCGGTGCTACCCTGGGGTACAACAAAACAGGGGCCTTTTCAGGCCCCTGTTGAATATCAAATCAAGATATTAAGTGTTATTGTTGTTTCAGTTGGTTTTTGGGGATTTGGATGGGCTGATTGCCTCCAGCGGGTGCTGAGTTGACTGGATGCATTTTTTCCCATTGCTGCTCGTCAATCATCACTTCAATGTCAGCTTGTTCTTTTAACTTGTTGACGTAGTTTTGAGTGGCTTCGCTTTGTTTTTGTTGCTGCAAATACGAAAGGATATCATCTTTGAAGTCGTCGTATGACTTTTTGGTGTCGGTTACTTTGATGATGTGATATCCAAACTGGGTCAACACCGGTTCGCTGATCTCTCCAACTTCCATTGAGAAGGCTTTGTCGGCAAATTCTTTGACCATGCGGCCTTGCTCGAAGTAACCTAAATCGCCACCCTGCTCAGCACTGGGGCCTTCAGAATATTGCTTGGCGGCTTCGGCGAAAGCCATTTCACCATCCACGATTTTTTGCCGGATATCATTCAGCTTCTTTTTGGCTTCGGCTTGTTCTTCATCGCTGGCATCTTTATTGACTTTCAGCAGAATGTGGGAAGCTTTGACTTGTTCAGCCCCTGTGAACTGATCTGGATTTTCATCAAAGAATGCTCTGGCTTCTTCTTCGGTCACCTCTTCCGTATCAGGAACTTGAGTGGCGATCACTTTTTGCATGCGCAATTGATTACGGATATCGGCTTTTAGACCTTCCAATGTTTTGCCAGTGGCCTGCAATTGTTTTTCCAACATGTCCGGCTGGGGCAGTTGCGATTTGATTTGATCAATTTGTTGATTTACGGCATCTTCGGATACTTCGATATCCTTCTTTTCTGCCACATCTTCCAACAATTGCAAACCAACCAGACGGCCAAGCGCAGTCTCGTAATTTTGCCGTGTAACTTGGTTCATTTTTCCAGGAGGAATCTTTTGTCCTGATTGTTGAACCATTGCAGTGATCATGTTTTCCATTTCGCCGACCGTGATTTCTTCGTCATTCACTTTGGCTACCACATCACTATCGGCGGCATTCACACTCGCCGTAAGCAATGTAAACAAGGCCAAGATGAACAAACCTGTAAATTTCGTCATGTGTTTCAGCATAAACTCTCTCCTTTTATTGAGTATTTTGATTTTGCCAATTCTCCGGAATTCTGTGAGCTCTACGAATACAAGAGCAGATATGACAAATATACCCATTCAAACGAACAGGGTTCATTTGAAGTAATGTCATTATGAGAAAAAACCGGAAGTAAGCACAAACCCATTGTAACGGATAGAAAGCATATGCCAATGGCAGTCCACCCTCACCCTATCCCACTCCTAGAGGGTTGATCTTTACCCACAAGTTTGGGGAACGTTTTTAGCCCCCCTTATTAAGGG
>CAZEZQ010000907.1:0-2840 GCA_964516245.1 uncultured bacterium
GGTGTTTGAATCTCCCGGTGTTTCAAAATCAGGCGCTGAGTCAAATGTCAACACACCTGTGTTTGAATCTATGCTGAACAATCCTTGATCAACCCCGCCGCTCAAACTAAAGGTCACCGAATCTCCAGCATCCGGGTCACTCGCCGTTACGGTCAAAGCCCCAGTCTGATTTTCATTCACATTCGTACTCGCGGCTGAAGTGATCGTAGGGGCTTCATTCACATCATTTAGATTCACCGTGATGGTCGCTGTATCATCGGCTGTGGTGTCGCCATCTTCATCATCCACTTCAACTGTCAGTGAGAATGAAGGTGTATCTTCAAAATTCAAGTCACCACTATCGTTAACCGAAATATTGCCTGAGTTGTCGATTGAAAATGGCAAATTCCCATCCCCGTCGACATTGGTGTTTCCACTGGTGATTGAATAGGTAAGGCCATCAGTATCACCGCTTGCCGTGACAGTAACAAAATTGCTGGGAGAACTATTTTCATCAATGCTGACTGTATCATCAGAAATCGTTGGATTCACATCTGTAATATCAAATGTAAGGGTTTCATCATCGGTTCCACCGTTGCCATCATCGGTTTGAATTTGGATGGAACCAGCATTCGTTCCAGAGACATTGGCGGTGGGTGTAAAGGTCAGGCTGTCAAGCGCGTTGTTCACTTGGGTGAGGTTACCATCGAATACCATGCTCGCATCATCAGTACCGTCACCAGTCGTGATGTTAACTCCTGTACCTGTGTCAATCGAAACCGTCCCATTCGTAATGGTGAGTGTTACTGTTTGATCGTCTGTTTCACCATCCGCAATAGCCACATCATCCGCAATGGTCACATCAACATCCCCCTCATCAACGGTTGGGGTGGAGGGGAGAGTTATTGTTGGTGGGGTGTTTGGATCATCAAAAATAATGGTATCGATTGCGATGATCATGTCAGAACCTGTAATTCGAATTTCATCTACATTTTTAAATCCAATGTCTTGGGAGGACAAGTTGACCGTATCCCCGTTGGTAGTGAGGGTATGATTGATGTCACCCGTTTGTAATACATTCTCATCATACCCTCGTATCGTCACGGATGTATCGAAAGAGAAAACATCGGCCAACCAAATACTAGTAAATTCCCGGTTTGAGCTATCGGAAACGGCAATACTGAGTTCTTGAATATCACCAACTCCCGTATTAGTGTCACCCACATCAACACCAGGTGTCCCGTTTTCACCAAGACTACTACGATAGATAAAATCTTCTGTATCACTTGGACCGATGGTGAAAGTAAATGGGTTAGTGGCATCACCACTATCGAACCAAGTGTCAGTTCCCAAAACTGTTCCATTAGATGGATTGCCAGTAATGTTACTAAAATCTAAAGTTGTCTCCGCAAAACCAGTATTCTGCATCATACCGCACAAAATCATCACCATGATGCACACAAACATTCGTTGAAAATATAACCTTTGTGATTGACTCTTCATGTTTTGCAAATTCCTTCCATCTCAATTGTGAATTAAAACTAATCAAAGCTGCAATTCGTTTCTCGCATTTAAGCGAATTCAGATAATTTATCATATTTTAGATTGAAATAGAATGGGAATACTGTAGGGAAATCTATCGATATAATTTAGTCTAATACTTTTAAAAAGTAACAAAAATTTGCACGAAAATTTAATAAAAAATGTTATTGTGGTTTAGAATAAATTGTGATAATATCAACAATATTCTAATTGTTTTTTATCTGAATTACAAAGGTTTAGCAAAATAATTACGTTTAAACAACATAAGGAGAAAACGGTGGTATTAGCAATTCTGAATGCAGATTCATTCAAAAAACATATCAATACGTTTTTCCATGTTTCTCATGAAAGCCGCGAAGGCGAGTTGGATGTTGAACTGACCAAAGTGGAAGAATTTACCCAAGACCCGCAATTGGAGGCGTTTTCACTGATTTTTCGCGGTCCCTTGGATCAACAATTTATACAAGAAAATTACAATTTGAATCATAATGAACTTGGATTGTTGAAAATGTTTCTGGTTCCTATCGGGGCCGATGCGCAAGGCGTTTATTACCAAGCCATCGTCAACCGCTTGAAATGACGTAACCATTTAGCCATCTGAAAACATTTTTATTTTGCCCATTCAGGGCTAGGGGTTTTATGTTTATTTTTTCCAGGGGCGATTGCCCCTGGCTAACATATGGCGCCCCCGTTGGGGCTGGAAAATTTTTTTATTCGCTAAATGGATACGAAATGACTGTCACAGACTGAACGATTTATTGTTTAATCTCACTTGTTATTTTTTACACTTATTTGGAAAGGTGGAATGCCATGGGCGATGAACAGATGAAACTGTTGGAAAAAAATCAATTTCAACCTCATATCGGAAGCTTGTTTGCCGTGAAAGGGCTAGAAACAGAGACCCCGGTTTTGTTGGAACTGATCGAAATCGATGACCGATCAGACCAATTGAGTTCCAAATCAGAATCACCAGTAGAATGCTGGACCCTGGTCTTCAAAGGGCCAACGGAAGTGAATCTTGGGGATGAAACGCGTGAATTAAAACACGACACCATAGGAGAACTCGCATTGTTTCTCTGCCAAAGCGGGACGCGGGTGGATGGGATTTTGTACGAAGCGGTTGTAAGCAAAGTCAAAGAATAAACACAAACCAAAACTAAAAAAATAGATTCTCTGTTCCTTCTCCAATGAAATGGGGGAGGCTAGGAGGCAATGGCACTAACTTAAGAAAATATCGGGATGTTGAATCGGGAGGGCGAATCGGCTGATGAGCCGCTTGAACGAGAAACCGGCTCGGCGGGAGCACGCCACGGCGCATT
>CAZEZQ010000908.1:0-2839 GCA_964516245.1 uncultured bacterium
AGATTCTAACGGGCAAATTGTGAGAATTTGTCTCTCAGATTTTCAAGTTAAATTAAATCAATGGATTTTGATTTTGCAAAATTTCAAATATCTTTGGTTGGTCTTTAGAAAGAATTTTATAGGCGGGTGTCAAGGGTGAAACGTTGTTTTTTACCTTACCGCGGCGGGTCATGACCTTGAGAAGCCCTTTGGACGTATCGTAGACTTCGGCTTTATGAAAATGATTTTCGTGAAATCTTCCCATGAGCCAATCATCAACTTTGTACAATTCGTCTCATGGGGATCCTCTGTTTTAAACACGGCTTCTTATCGACATTGTAAATTGAATGACGATACAATCTTCGAGTGGACCGGTGGGGGGAGTATTGGAATCGTTGATCTTACAGGAATCGTAGTAAAAGACGATCAAGGGTATAGACGCGCCGTGGCGGGGCAGAAGAAACGGCATTCTACCCTTGGCGCCCGCGACTTACTGTAGTTAAAACTCCCATCCTTCGGCTTCCATAAATTCTTCGAGGGTGATACATGGCACATTAAAATATTTGCATATATTCGGGATTCTTGCTGCATTGGGTTTTTCTTCTTCCAAAGTTACTACCGTTCCTCCCATGGCTGCAGCTTTGGCAATCACGAAGGGGTCGGCGTTTTTTCCGCCTTTGTAAAATTTCTTCTGTTCAATATTCTGTTGAAAATGTGGGACAGCGAATATTTTCGTAACGAAAGCGCCTTCTTCTGCCGTTGGTGTGGTGAAAATTTCTTTGTGATGATTGCACCATTCTCTGAGGCTTTCGATGGAACTGTCTTCGAGTTCCCGTAGGACTTCGCGGGTGGAGAGAATGCGGCCTTCGCTGACAATTGCATCGAAGCGTTTCCACAAACTTGGAAATCGTTTGCGATAGTAGTTTTTGAAGAGCAATGACAACGGCACATTGTCGAAAATGTAGATCATCTTGTATCTCTCACATGACGTATGCTTCGAAGGTGCTGAGATGGCGGGGTTTTATATCCAAATAGTCAGCCAATTGATTTTCATCGATCCGGTTTTGATAATACTGGCTGAAAGCCAGGTTGATATAATCTTGACCCAGATAGGAGATTTTGGTGTAGTAGGGATTTCCACCCGATTTGCCGCTTTGTTGATCCGCCCATTTTTTTGCGGCTGCCTCATAGGTCGATTGAGAAATCCATCCCCGGTCCAGAAATTTTCGATAAATGAATTCCCGGCTTACATGAAATCGGCTCGCCAGTGTCTCTGCCGTCTCTTCCGTAGGAGACAATTCGGAAGCAGCCGTTTCGAAAATCTTTTCAGGAAGAAGAAATTCAGCCGCAAAACGATTGCAGATTATTTCGATTTTTTGGCTGCCATGCGGAAGCGCATTGATAAAATCATCGGCAAGCCCATCGATTCCACTTGTATGAAAGATCAGGTGTGCGAGTTCATGAAACAGGGTGAAAATCTGCCGTGTTTTCGCTGTGGTGTTGTTCACATAAATCAAAGGGAACTCATCATCATAAAGGCAAAAGCCTGAATATCCGATCTCACGAAATTGATCTTTGAATACGCTGACCCCGACTTCTTGAAACATTTGCCGCCATTGTTTGAACGCCTCATCATCCGCAGGCCATTCGCATTGTGTTTCTATCGATACGCCGAGATACTCACGTACCCGTTTGGCCATAGACTGGATCGAGGCATTGGTTCGAAAACTCAGATCGCGTGTGATGATACGCGGAGCTGGGTTTTTCCCGCCCGTGAGTTCTGACAAATTGATTTGAAACGCTTTGGCTTTGCGAAGCAAAAACAACATGCGTGGCGGCAAATGCTCAAAATTCTGCTCAAGTAAAGTACGGAACGATTCAGAAATCGGTGGGATATCCGGCGGCTCAGGAAAGAAAAACACAGCCAAAGGGACATAAAATTCATCCGCCATTTTTTCCAATTGGGGATAACTGGGCGAAGCCTCACCCGCTTCCCAAGCGCGAATGGCTTTGAATTTCATGCTGGCGCCATCAAGCGAAACCCCCGCACGCTCACGCGCCCAGGTGATGACAGTAGGGGTGATGGGGATCGGTTCGTATTTCATGGTGTTAATTTATTCACCGATTCAATGTTTTTATATTTGTTTCTCTGCAAGGGGCGTGGGAAGATTTCGCAGCTGATCCACACAAGAGGCATGAAAGCCGCCATGGCGGGAAAAATTCGCAACCAAGGGGCCAGTGTCAACCAACACATGCCGGGAGATCAATGGCCAAATCCTTCAAAATATTTGGGGTTGGTGCTCAAATCACTGGGGGCGTCTGCCACCATGCCAACAATACCCGCCTTTATAGCCGTGTCATAGCAATTTTCTTCCGAACGCTCAGCGGATGCTTCTTCTTTGTCCAAAATCAAAACGGTAACCTGTTCTTGTTCCCGAAACGATACCGGCTCCAATGGATGAAACACCCCATTTTCATAGATGACTTTTAGACATTTGCTCATACCTCAATCTCCATGATCTGAAACAGCATCTCTTTTCCAAATATCATACACCCAATGTTCAGAAAGTTACAAGAATAACAAAATACCCTTATGGTGAAACAAATAATAACAAATCAATTTCCTGCCCAATTTTTCTCGCTGATCTGAAACCCCACCCGCCGTCATGACCTTGAGAAGCACTTTGGACATATCGTAGACTTCGGCATTATGAAAATGATTGTAGGAAAATCTATCCATAAGCCAATCATCAACTTTGTACAATTCGTCTCATGGGGATCCTCTGTTTCGAACCCGGCTTCTTATCGACATTGTAAATTGAATGACGATAAAATCTTTCGAGTGGACCGGTGGGGGGAG
>CAZEZQ010000909.1:0-2833 GCA_964516245.1 uncultured bacterium
TTCTGCACCACCGAATCAACCATAAGATCGAGGTAATCTGGCCACGATTCGACACAATCTTCACCAATGATCACTTTGCTCCATCCCGGTCCATGAACTTGGATATTGGGATTGTTGGCATATCGGGCGATGGTATTTTCATCGCCAAAGATGATGCTCCGGCCGTTTTCGACCATGATGGTGTTTGCGCCCTCGTGCGATGTGGGGTAAAAGCCAAAGGCTTCTTTGGGTACACCCGCCGCCAAGAATGCTTGGATGATGCGATAAGGGGTCCAGGGCTCTTCTCTGCCCGGCTTGAGAACCACTGGGATTTTCAGAGCAATAGAGGGCATCCAAATTGAATTCACACCGGGTGAGTTGCTTGGCAGCACCACGCCAAGCGATTTTGCTTGAGGATAAAAACTCACCGGTGAGTTGGCTTGCTGGCCAATGCCCTTATCAATGATGCTTAAATCGAGCCCACGGGTGAGGCCGTTTAAGATTTGCCCCATCTCAGTGAAGACTTCGTATATTTTTTCCATATTGCGGCGGCAGAGAATGTGAGGCAATCCACTGGTGGCCGATAAGCATTGAACGTAATCATCAGGTGTTTGCAGCGCCCCCCCTTCATCCACCGGCAGGGCTTCATGCATAAAATACTCGCCCGCCTTGCGGCTCATATCCACCAGGTTTTCGCAGGTATATTCATTCAAAATTCGATACGATTCGGCAATGGTTTGCAAATCGCGCCGCACCAAACCATTGTTGGCCTGGCCGACAGACGCGATTGCATGGCCGGTGATTCGGTCGGTGATCTCGATCGAATCCATGCTTTTGTAGGGCACGCCCAAGCGCAATATGGGGATATGTCGAATTTCGTTCATGATTTGCACCCAATTCTTGTGCCCAACCTTAAAAGGCTGGGCTATTTTCTTTCAGTCTCTGCGGTACGAACGGCTTCAAGTATTTCGTATTTGATTGATGGGTCGAATCCGCCACGGCGAATGACCTATCCTAATACACACCCTCGACGATTTTTTTGGATGACATACCGAATGGCCGAACCTCACCCACGCCATCCCAGGGATATGGATTCCAGGGGTGGCGGCGCACCGCTTCGTCGCGTTCCAAAAAGCGGGGCATGAAAAATTCTTTGGTTAACGTAGTGAGTTCCACTCTTCCCCACTCCCCATAATCCACAATCTGATCGGTGTTGTTGGGGTTTACGATGCGCAAGACCGCCCGCGGTTGTGGAGCATAATAGGTGAGCGCATATCCATCTTCTTTGGTTAAGGGTTTGGAACAAGCAAGCCCCATAAGCGTATTGCCGTAGGTGGGCATGAAAAATGTTTTGTTTTCAAGCACTTCTTCAACCACAAAGCGAATCTCTTGCGTGGTCATGGATGTGCCGCCGCTGAATACGCCTTTGATCCCCGCTTTAGGGATCGAAATTTTTTCGCCCAAACTTTCCAGCAGTTTGGGTGTCGTAAAAAGACATTGAATTTCACGGTTTTTGATAATGGTTAAGGCCTGATCAATAACATGATCTTTATAGAAATTGGCTTCTTCAAATTGTTTTTTGCCGATTAACTTTTTGACAAAACGCGGGTCGAGATCGACAAAGAAACACTGGCCTCCGCGAATGTTGGCCAAATGTTCGATTGAAAGCCGCAACCGGCGTGGCCCAGTGGGGCCCAGCATCAACCAATTGCCCCCTTTGGGAAAATAGCGGCCATCCAGCGATTCGGAAAACTCCGTATAATCATACAAATGGTCTTCCCAACTGATGCGCTGTTTGGGGATGCCGGTGGTGCCACCGGTTTCAAACACTTTGAATGGCTTGCCCTGATAGGGCTTGGGGACCCAATTGCCGTGCGGTTCTTTGATCAAACTGCTATCGTCAAAGAACGGGAAGCGATTGATATCGTCAAACGACTTGATTTCTTGGCGTGGATCCCAGCCCTGTTCTTTGGCCCATTTCAACCAATACGGCGTTCCTGTTTCGGGCGAAAAATGCCAATCAATGATTTCCAAAAAATGATCGTTCAGTTTCGACTTGGCATTCTCAACCGCATCAGGCGATGCCAGGTCTGACGGCGGATTCATGACCATGAACCTCTCCTAACTCTGATTTGGGAAAAAATTTCTTTATTATTTTATCCGATGGCGCCGGCGTCACTAAGGAAACCAAGAAAATTGTCAAAGCCGAGGCGGCGATGTTTATCACCACCGGCATCATGCCGAAGACCAAATAGTCGGTTTCTTCACCAAAATTCGAATCATAAAAGAGATAAAACCAGACCAATGCCGTGACAATAATGCAGGCATAGGCGCCAATTTTTGTGGTGCGTTTCCAATACAGGGCGGCAAACACCAGCGGGAACAGGCTGGCAAAGCCGCTAAAACACCAGACACCCAATGTAAACACGCGCCGGGGTTCCATAAGCGAGAGCAAGTATGTAATTAAAACAATAAACACGATAAAACCGCGGGCGATCCAAAACTTATGCTTATCCGACACCCGGTCTCTGCCGACATAATGCAATACAATATCGTTGGTAAACATGGTGCCGATGCACATAAATTGCGAATCGAGAGATGACATAATCGCCGCCAGGATTCCTGCGATCAAAAATCCAGCCAATGGTTCACCGGCCAGTTTTTTCACCATAATTCCTAAAACTGCATTGGCCGAGGTTCCTTCAGGAACCACGCGAACCATCTCGCCATCCGGGCCGGGAATCATCGCGCCGGTGGCCCATATACCAATCAAGATAAACGGCACCCATACAATCATGATAAAGATGGGATGCGCAATCACTGTCAGTCGAAAAGTTTTCGCTGATCTGGCCGT
>CAZEZQ010000910.1:0-2825 GCA_964516245.1 uncultured bacterium
AATTAGCTCAAACTTGTTGGGCATCTTTCCACTTAGACGATATATCGAATCAAATTAAACGGCAATAAAACAATTTCAAATTGGAACACCACCAAAAGGTGAGTTTCAGCTCACTCTATTTTATTATTTTTTTTGCACTCCATATTTTTCCAAATATTCCAAATCTTTTTGTATAATTCGTCCAATCAGATATACAAATCCTGCATAAAAAAAAGCTCCAATTATTGAAACGATAAATAAAGAGATGGGGGTATACATGTCAACAGCATACATGTAAATCAGAAAAAAAGGGAAATTGATAAAATAACAAGAGACTGATGGAAAAGCCACTGAAATCAAAAGATTGACCGTACCAACTACCAAAGCGAATTTGAGCGGCTTAGACATTTCATTTCCCCAAAGGCGATTTCATTATGCTTTGGCTTCTGCCTGATTGTCTTTTTTCTCGCTTTTTTCATTACTGGTGGCATTCTCGATATACTCAACAGCGTTTTGCGCCAGGCCCGATACGCGGGATTTGCCGTTGGCGATTTGCTGCAAAATGGGCAACGCTTCTACTGCTATCAAATCTTCCAAAAGGTAAAAAACATAAGGGCTCATTTGCCCTTTTTTCCGCTGGGCTTTTAACTCTTCAATCAACTTGGGGATAAGATTCTCATCTCCATGCTTGCGCAGATAGGCAAAAGCCATTTTTCCATCGTGCAAGCCGAACAATTGCAAGTATTCGATCATTTCGTCTGTTGATTTATTTTCTCCCCATTCATCCACTTTTTTCTCCCAATGTTTCATATACCAGAGAAATAGCAATGATGCGATGAGCAGAATCACCCCACTCCCAACCACAATGCCGAAGAATACCGGAGAATCAAACAATTTCGCGATATTCAAATATTTTTCAAAAAAGCCGGGCTCATGAGACTGCGCCCAGGCAGACTTGGAAATCGATATCAGATTCATGAATGGTGAGTCCTTTGTTCTTTTGAATATTAAAACACACTCCTAAAGAGTGTATCCGATATAAGATTGAATCACTGTGGATTCTGTTTGACAACACGTTTCGGCAAATTGGCATCTGTGAAATCCCACATAAGTGAAAACGGCTCCCAGGTCACCTGAAATGTTCCACTACCGTATTCTGAATAGGCATAAGGACTGGAAAACAATTCATATGGCTCTTCTGTTTGAGTCTCAACCGGTTTTCCATTGACCAAAAAAATTCCTTGATTTCGTGGAAACAGAAAAACATCACCTCTTCGTGATACAAAGGTTACTGTATCTTCTTCCACTTGCAATGGAGACGAGAGCAATTGATTTTTAAATTGTTCGAAAGAAGAAAACCGTTCGGCGTCTTCCACTTCCAAAATCATACCGGTATGTAGTTCCTGAAAGTTCAATATAGAAGCACCGGTGTCATTTGGGGTGGAGGGTTGGGCGGTGCGCCACCAATACGC
This sequence comes from uncultured bacterium, assembly GCA_964516245.1. Lineage (GTDB taxonomy): Bacteria > Hinthialibacterota > Hinthialibacteria > Hinthialibacterales > Hinthialibacteraceae > CAZEZQ01. The sequence goes on from CAZEZQ010000910.1 coordinate 1,452, forward strand.
TTTCCCCTCAACGGGACGGAAAGCCAAATACACTTCTCCTCGGTCTGAAAACCACCATCCGTCTTCTTCAATCACGGGAGTGTATGAGTTGGGAACCCAAATCCGGGTAGAAGGCTGCACGTAGCGTTCGTCTGCGATCACAGTTTGTGTCGAGACCCCGGGACGCTTGCGGTCACTGCGTTGATACTCGATGTAGAGAACGTTTTTGTATTGATAACAACTTGCGTTCCATCGAAAATATTCATCTTCAAATGGCGGCTTGCCGCCGCTGAAAAATTGCTCTCCAACAAACGAAAACAAGTGGTCTTCCCCTATATTGTTTTCGTTTGTCATAAGATCCCAAACGCGGGACTGCCAGGGAACACGCTCGTCTTGCAATTGGAAAGAACTTAAAATGAAGTTGGGAGTGGCATAGGTATATTTCTGAAATTCTTTGAAACGTTCGTGCAGCGTCGATTGGTATTGAAACCGGTTTCGCCTTACATAAGCGCCCCGTTCATCCACTTCACGGGCCAAGCCGGCAATCACGGCAGGCGGCCTGTAGTGGGTAGTCGCTAGATGATAGGTCAGAGGTTCCGCGAGATCAGAATCAGCCACTCCTTGCGATGGATTTCCAAAAAGAATCCAATACAGACTGGAGATTGTTGGCTGTGAGATCATCTCGAATGTACGGCAATGTACGCCACCCCATTTGCCTTCCAGAGACTCCTGGGCGATATCTGTTAGCAACATGTCAATCATGGCATCGGCCTTGATCTGAATATTTTCGTCTATAGGAAAATCTCTGAGATTGAACAATCCTGCCAGGTAATAAGTGTAATAGGGAGAAGATCGTTCCCTGGGGCCGGTTTTTAAATGTTCGTCCAGCCATTGATGCATTTCTTGGGGATAACTTTCCCAATAGGATTTTTCATTGGAAGATTCGGGCCAGGAAAATTCTACCCCGCGTGATTTACCATACTCAGACCACAGCAAGAGATTGCTAAGACTGAGAAATTGTTGGCTTTCACTGGTTAACGCAAGATCGAATGGGGTTTGAAATAACGCACCGCTTTCACGAATCAATTCTGCAATTTCATCATGCAAATAATTTTTTGTCGTTTCATCCAGAAACGGTGAAGTAGAATCGAGGTCAGAATGCAACAAGCGCAATAACACTGAAAAATCCAATAAACTTGTTTCTCCACTTTGGTATTTCTCTAATGCCCGGTTGGTTTTTTCTGGAGCGGAATTCAAAAAAGAAAGAGCCAAACATTGTTCAAAAGTGGCTTCATCCGTGTGGCTGGCAATGGCGGTTAAGGCGTCAACTTGCCGTGAAGGCATGGTGTCGATCGTTTGTAAAATATTCTCCACATCTACCGCATAGAGAGATGC
>CAZEZQ010000911.1:0-2823 GCA_964516245.1 uncultured bacterium
TGATTTGAAGCCATAACTTGCACTATCTTGGGATTAGGGTTGGCTTTTAATGAATATAGAAAGTGTATGGATGAGTTGAATGTCTTGCGGAGTGTATCAATTCGATCTTGCAGCAGTTGATCGAAATAAATATAACAAGGCGTTTTTCGGTTTTGAATCAATTGAACTAGAGAAGGTTTGCTGAAAAGGGTAAATTCGTGTTTTTTCATGTTTGGTTAGCCAAAAAGTAACAGGTTAGTCATCTGAAGTAATTTTTCTCCCAAGATTGGAAGAGCGTAGGGGAGAGTTAAATGGATATGATAAATAAATCTTTTAACCCCCACCTAACCTCCCCCATTTCATTGGGGGAGGAATGAAAAGACCATTCAAATTTTTTTATAATTCACATCATTTGGCTGAACTACTACACCGAATGGATTGAATTCAAATAGCATGTTCGCAATTGGTTTCGGTCTACTTTGCCATTGGCAGTTCTTGGAAATTGTTCAATGGTACCGTATTGCTGTGGCACCATAAAAGGCGGCAAATTCTGAATTGCAAAAGCTCGCAGAGCTTCCGCATCTACATTGGCTCCATCTTGAGGCTGAATCATGGCAACGAGAGAAACCTCTCTTTCTTCTTTTCCCATCACCAATATTACTGCCTCAAAAACATTTTTATGATTCATTAAGACTTGTTCGATTTCATTGGGATAAAACCGGTTTCCCTGAATTTTCAGCATTGAATCCTTACGGCCCACAATATAGAGATAGCCATCCTCATCAAAATATCCGGTATCACCGGTGGCGATGTAGGATGTTTCGTATAAATCACCATCCATCTTGTAGTTTCGGAATTTATTGCTTGTTCCTTCAATGTTGTTCAAATACCCCAGCATACTTCCCATCCCTCGATGAATGATTTCTCCCTCAGTGCCTGGTGAAACTTCTTGATGGTCTTCATCGGCAACGAAAACCTTCACTTCAGGCAATGGTTTACCCACCGATTCCATCTTCGTTTCATATTCATGAGGGAGCAACATTGCACTACGAAATGTTTCTGTTTGTCCATAGGTTTTGTATATGTCACACCAATGAAATTTTTGATACATTCGTTGTAGTTCGTGTTTGGGCAAATTCCCACCAGAAATGGCGAGATAGCGCAACGATTGAAATGAATTCTGAATTTCTGGAGAGGGAAGGGAAAGGATATCTCTCCATATTGAAGGAACAGCCGAAATGCCTGTAATTTGATGTTCTTTCACTGCGTGCGCGATATCTTTGGGGAACCAGGAATTCAATATCACCAGTGTTGAACCGCAAGCAAGAGACGCCAACATTTGGTTCAACCCCACATCAAACGAAAATGGCAGCAGGCTCAACAAGCGGCCGGATGAAGTCAATTGATATGACTTGATTTCTGAATCAACACGTTTTTCGACATCTTCATAAGAGACCATGACTCCCTTTGGCGTTCCTGTTGAACCTGATGTGAACAAAATGAAGTAATTCTGCTTATCTTTGATTTTGAATTCAGGATGACGAATTTGTTTTGGCTTGCTTTGACCCCATTCATAAACCACAAGATCGTATTGGGATGAAATTTTTTCGACACAGGATCGTTGAAATTCACTTAATGGATTGCTTTTTAACAAGATGATTTTGAATGGTTGAGAATAAGATTTTTCGCATTGAGAGAATTTTATAAGGGTATTCTGATCTATTAGCAGGACATCCGTTTGGCATTGGTTGAACCATTTATCAAGATACTTCACCGGATATTTTGAACTCATACTAAAGAATGGGTATTTCCAACTCAGTAGAGTGGCTAGTGCGAGCACATGCTCAACCGAGCGTATCATATAAAGACCAACGGTATGGTTTTGATTGATGTTTTGATCCATTAAAAATAGTGAGAAATTTTGAACTTCTTTATTCAATTCTTCATATAGAATCGAACGAGATTTTCCCTGTCCAAATTGTTCGATAATGGCTATTTGATTGGGATTGCCATGAAATATGAAAGAAGATTGATTTGGGTTCACTTGTTTACCGATTTCAATAAGTTTCTGGCTTGAAATACGAATAAAAACACCTGGTCAAAACAGAAAATAGAATTTTCTTGCTTTTTCAAGTAATTTTTCATGGATTTTTTTTGAAAACGTACTATATTTATTGTATTGAATCTAGATGTTTCGTAAAGTAACTTTTAAGTATTATAAAGGATTTTACTATGAAGCGATTGACAGTATCGATCTCATTTGTATTTATTGCTCTATCATCTTACGCACAAAACATCAATACAGCAGAAAATTTTCCCGATCCTAACTTTCGTGAAGCAATAGAAGAATTTATGCAAGTTGAGGAAAATGGGGCTTTTACAGAAAATGATGCCGCATCAAAAACGGGGAGTCTCCAAATTCTACGTAGAAATATTGAAAACATTAAAGGGATTGAATTTTTTACCGGAATCACTGAACTGAATTGTGCTGAAAATTCCATTAAAGAAATGGACCTTTCGGCGAATGTGAATCTCGAATTATTAAACTGCAGCGCGAACCTATTGCTGACTCTAGATTTAAACAATAACGAGCAGTTAAAAGAATTAAGTTGCCAAAACAACTCATTGATGACGTTGGATTTAAGCAGCAATACCAATTTGGAATTCATAGAGTGCGATAACAACGAACTTGGGTTTTTGGATTTGTCTTCCAATCCGCTTTTAACCTTCATTGATTGCAATAATAACCAGATGCAATTCATTATCCTAGCGCCAGAGAGCAATCTAGAGCAACTTCAATGTTTCGACAATATCATGATTGATTTGGATGCATCAAACCAACCG
>CAZEZQ010000912.1:0-2819 GCA_964516245.1 uncultured bacterium
GAGGTTTCTCTTTGGTGCCGCCATACCACATCGTGATTGGGTGAATGGGGGGAAATTTCGATATTGTAACGATCTCTTGCTGGTTCCAGTATGTCCCCAAATCCTTCTGGACTAAGGTAACGCCATCAATATCACTACTATTAAAATCAATCTGCAGGTTGTTTGGATTGCGGGCATTGTTGAGTTTCAACCAAAGCCGGCCGTTTTCAGCGTCATGAGCGAAGTAGATTGGAGGCTTGCTATATTCATACTTACCCGCTTGCCAGCCTTTGCTCCAATAAGGACCAACTTTTTGTTGATCAAAATTCTCTTTGTTGCGGTAATCGAAAGCATGTTTCCCTTCCACCAACATCCCATGCACCAGCCAGTCGATTCCATTGGCATACCAAGTTTGACTGCCTGGAGATGATTCGATCCATTTGATTGATCCAGCATAACGATTGGCAATTGTCGCTTCACCGCCGTGTTCCGCTTGAATTGTAAGCGATTTGTGAATATCAATCGCTTCGTGATAAACACCATCCTTGAGAATGATTACATCGCCCTTCGCAGATTGATCAATCGCTTGTTGAATGCTTTGCCCGGGAGTAAGTACCCGGTTTTCTGCATAAGTTTTTGCTGAAATAAGAATCGTGCCAGTTGTAACCACCAAGGTGTGTACAACAAATTGGAAAATTAGACCCATGTATAATAATTGCATGTCGTATCCCTGTTCGATAAGCCAGAATTAGTTGCGGGTTTTTTTGTATACGGGAATAGTATTGCTTTTTAGTAAAGAATCGTACCAGACAATCTCGTCATGGTTTTTCCATTGCATATTATCATCAGAATTGCCCAACCGTGGTTTGAATCCAATCGAATATGCCGAATGTTTGGCTTCTTCTACAACCCATTTTTGATAATCCAGATTTTGACGATTCGGCAAAAAGTCTTTTTTGGTGCGCAGGTCATAGACGCGCCTTGGTGGGCGTCCCCGCCTGCATCAACATATAGTGCAAGTTAGATACCTGAGTTTCTATATATTGTTTGGCCGTTTTCTGGATCGGACTTTTTGCCGATTCGTAAGTTAAGGGTTGAAAAACTTTTGGGTAGCACTGGTTTTTCAACCAGTGCCGATCCATCCATAGTTCATACAAACTTCATGCACAGGTTAAGAAACCTGTGCCACTCATTTCTTGCCGTATTCTTTAACGAAATGACATTGAGTCTTGAATGGGTGTATAGTAACGCACCTCCACTTTCTTTCTTGCCTTTTAAGTGTTGTTATGGTGTAGTAATGTCAGAAAAGGAGAACTGCCATGAATCACACTATCCATCTATCCCGCAGACGTTTTCTACAATCTACTGCCCCTGTTGCTGCGATCTCTGTGTTGCCCCGCCATGTACTCGGTGGGCCGAAGTATGTTTCACCGAATGACAAAATCACCATTGGCTATGTGGGGTCCGGCACGCAGGGCATTCGGCATTTGATCAAGCATTTGCCCCATCCCGAAGTACAAATGGTGGCGGTGTGCGACCCGAATGCAGAAAGCACTGATTATATTTCCTGGTCACGCAATGAACTGCGCAACAAGCTGCGCAAGTTTCTCGATCAACCCAAGTGGGATCAAGGTGTGAAAGGCTGCCGCTGTGGCCGCAAAGTGGGCAAAGAAATTATCGAAGCCTATTATGCCAAGAACAAACCGTCCAATGCATACAAGGGATGCAAGGCCTATATCGATTACCGCGAAATGATGGATAACGAGAACGGTTTGGATGCGGTATATTGCATGACCCCCGACCATCATCACGGCGTAGTCTCGCTCTTGGCGATGAATCACGGCTTGCATGTGATCACGCACAAACCGATCGCCAATGTGCTCAGTGAAATTCATCTCAGCGCCGACAAAGCCGAACTAACCAAACTGGGGACGCATTTGTTTTGCTCTGCCGACAATGATTCCACCCCAACAATATGCGAATGGATTTGGAACGGGGCAATCGGCAAAGTGCGCGAAGTGCACAATTGGTCAACCCGCCCCTTCTGGCCGCAAGGCATGACCGAATTGCCGAAAGAAAGATTCTCCATTCCCAAAGGTCTTGATTGGGAAATGTGGCAAGGGCCGGAAAAATCCCGCGCGTATCACCCCTCTTACACTCATGCGGTGTTTCGTGGGTGGTATGACTTCGGCACCGGAGCGTTAGGCGATATGGGGCATTACAGCTTTTTCCAAATCTTCAAGATATTGAAACTGGGCTCACCCACCCGGGTAGAAGCCAGCCGCAGCCAGTATTGGGCCATTATCAACAATGAATGGAAAAAGCAGGAGAATCAAATTTCGTTTCCACGCGCTTCGATGATTCATTGGGAATTTCCCGCCCGCGAAGATATGCCCCCAGTGTCATTGCATTGGTACGACGGTGGATTGCAGCCCCCGCTTCCCCAAGAGTTGCAAGAAGACGGTGAAAAAATGCCAAATGAGGGTTTGCTGTTTGTGGGTGATGAAGGGAAGATTCTGGCTGATTTCTCAGGCGGCAACCCACGTTTGATTCCCAAAGCGAAAATGAATGCATTCGAGCAGCCGCCCAAAACGCTCCCCCGGCCCAAAGATGAATTTCAGCAATGGGTAGATGCCTGCAAAGGCCGCAAACCATCCAGCGCAAGTTTTGACAATGCGCTTTACTTCAGTGAAACCATCGCGCTGGGGAACATCGCTTTGCGGGTTCCACAAAAATTGGAATGGGACGGGAAACAACGGCTCTTTCAAAATTCTGAAGAGGCCAACCAATTGATGTACCGCAAGTATCGCAAAGATTGGGAAATTTAAACTAACGTGTAA
>CAZEZQ010000913.1:0-2817 GCA_964516245.1 uncultured bacterium
ATTCGGCAAAAAGTCTTTTTTGGAGCGCAGGTCATAGACGCGCCTTGGTGGGCGCCCTCGCCTGCAACAACATATATACCGCACTTATTACAAGCGCTGATTGTTTTCTCCCTTTTTTGGAGCGCAGGCGTCCTCGCCTGCAACAATATATAGTGCAAGTTTGACACATAAGTTACTATAGATTTTATAGTCATTTTCTAGTTCAGACTTATTGCCGATTCGCCATAAAATAGAATTTTTGATTCACAACCACCAATTTGTCTGATTGAAAAGACAGGCCAAGGAGACAATAATGACTACGATAGAACGGCGTGATTTTTTGGGGAAGGTGGGTGCTATATCTTTTGGAGTCACCGCTGCGCATAGTTTGTCTGTCACCCATGCTGCTTCTCAAGAGAAACAATGGACCCCGGTTTCAGAACGCAAAATCCGAATGGGAATTGTGGGATACGGTGTGTGCAAATTCGGCGCGGCTTTCGGGTTTCAAGACCATCCCAATGTCGAAATCGTGGCGGTCAGCGATTTGATCCCCGAACGGCGCAAAGGATTGATGAAGGCTTGCCGCTGTGACAAATCGTATGAGTCGCTTGAAGAATTGGTGAAAGACAGCAGTATTGAGGCTGTGTTTGTTGCCACAGACGCCCCTCATCATGCCGAGCATTGTATCAATGTGCTTAAGCACGGGAAACACGTGATGACTGCCGTACCCGCCGTATTTGGTTCATTAGAGCAAGCAGAGCAATTGTTGGAAGCAGTGAAGAAGAGTGGCTTAAATTATATGATGGCCGAGACCAGTTGCTTCCGGCCAGACTGCTATGCGATGCGGCAAATCTATCAGGCAGGTGGATTTGGCCGGCTCGTTTATTCAGAAGGGGAGTATTATCATTACCGAGCGACGCCGATTGATTCGTTCAAAGGTTGGCGTATCGGCATGCCGCCACTTTGGTATCCCACCCACTCAACCGCCTATTATGTGGGCGTAACAGGCAAACGGTTCACCTCGGTTTCATGCATCGGTTCCAACGCTGGTTTTGATGTATACAAACCCGGTGCGAACCAATACAACAATCAATTTACCGACGAAGTCGCTTTGTTTCAAACCAGCGAAGGAAGCTCTTCGCGTATGTTGATGTGCAAGGGAATCTACCATTTGGTTGAAGAAAGAGGGCGTGTCTTCGGAGAAAAGGGTTGGATGGATGGTGTCGATTATCACGGACAAATGAAACAACTTCCCGATCTCACCCGTCCGGCTCTTCCCCCTGGCATGCCCGCTGGCGGGCACGGCGGCTCACATGGTCCGCTCGCCAATGAATTTTTGTTGTCCATTCTGGAAGAGCGTGAGCCGTTGGTGAATGTTTACGAGGCTCTCGCAATGACCGTGCCCGGAATCATTGCACATGATTCTGCATTGAAAGATGGAGAGAGTTTGCCGGTCCCTCAGTATGACCCGAAGGGGTAGACGGTGATAAATTCATTCAGTTCCATTGAAGCAGCAGGTTATTAGTTTTTGTGAGTTCAACACTGGTGCCAAACTTTTTGCCAGTTCGTCTATCCTTGATATCGAGTGTTACATTGTGATTCTCTGTAGCATTTGCGGTTGACTCCATACTCATAAATTAACTCTTTCATACAAATTAACAATCAATCTATAGTATCCAGCCAACCGATGAGCTTTTGTTGGATTTGTTCTTGATCTTTCACATCCGCTTCTAATGTTAGATTGTTAGATTGTTCGAGAGTTTTGTAGGTTGAAACCGCAGCCTTATAGTTCTTTTTGATTTCAGTTTCATCAATCGAGTTCAACATTGCATCTGTCGGTGAAAGGACGAACAACGGCCGGGGAGCGATACAGGCTGCCAAATCAGGCAAATCATACTCACGCAAAGCGCCCGGCACTTCGATCCATTCTGGAGTTTCATATAAGCGGTTCATAGCGATTGATTCATAAGAAACCAATGGCTGTATCAAAGCGGTATTGGCTATTGCTGAATCAAATGCGGCGGCATGCAGGGCTGCGGGTGCATAGGTAGAATGCGCAAAGACTGTAATTCGATTTCGATCAACACTGGGAAGGGATTGCAGATGGTGCGCCAATCGTACGATTTCTGCCGCATGGATGCCAGGGATGCTGCGCCCGTTCAACAAACCAGTGTACGCCGCTTTGATGCCCGAAACGCTGTTGCCCACTTCACCCAATCCCGATAAATCGGCTGCCGCCACCACATATCCTTTTCGTACCAATGATTCGAGAAATCCACCTTGTTCGGCATATTCTTCTTTCCCTTCTGGATTCAGATAGAGAATGGCTGGAGACACTTCGCTCTTTGTAAGCGGCAAAAACAGAAGAAATGGCACAACGCAAGGCCCTTCACTATGCAGCACATACTTTTCAATCCTGTAACCATCACGCTGCACCCCTCCGATATATATGGCAGATGGAGATTTGTCCGGTGCTTGGAAGCCGGATAGTTGTTTTGCATTGCTTTTTATTTTGGATAATGTCAGTGGGAAATTTGTTCTTTGAATTTCGAGTTGTTCCAAATTTTCTTGTGTTTCCATTTTGTTGTAATCATAAACACGCTTGCTTTCCAATGCGGTGATAATCTGGCCTGTTTTTGTAACAGTCAATTCCTCTTCAGTAAGGGGTTCGATTTCTACATCAGTAGAATCCCCGGGCAAATCCAGATGTTTTTGCAGAAACGCGTACAAAGCTTCACGAAGTTTTTGGGTATACCCGTGCCGGTGATCGTCTTCCACCATTTGCAAATTTTGCGATGCACCCAGCGCTGCAAAAGCGTCTTTCGCTTCCGCATAGGT
>CAZEZQ010000914.1:0-2807 GCA_964516245.1 uncultured bacterium
ACATCAAAAAGCTTTGCCATCATTCCATGTGTTACGATGTACTAGCTAGTTTGTGTTGAAATTCGGCACGGCTCCATTGGATTGTTTGACGCTTGGATTTGCCACAGGGTCGTAGGGCCGTTCGAGCATTCTCAATAGTTGGTTATCGGTCCCCAGAAACAGAGAGGTGTTGGCATCCAACCCCAATTCCAATGCTTCCAGTGAACGGATGAATTTGAAAAATTCGGGGTCGTCTTGGAATCCAGAAATGGTTTCATTATTACCAGCTTCGTTTTCCTGCACAAATCCTTCCGCGTAAATACGCGCGGCTTCTGCATCGGCTTCACCGCGAATCACTTGGGCTTTTTGCTCAGCCTTGGCGATCATGCTCTTGACTTCACGGTCGGTTTGGGCGCGAATAATTGCGGCGTCCCGCTTTCCTTCTTCTTGATATTGAGCCGCAATCCGCTGCCGTTCTGCCGACATATTTTCGAAAACCGATTTTAAGTTTTCATCAGGCAAGTCTACCCGCTTGATACGTACATCCAATATTTGGATGCCGTATTCAGTTTCGGCTGTATTTTTACAGATTTCGGTAACACGATTCATAATTTCTGTACGGCCTTGTTGAATCTCAACCAATTTTTGGTTGGGAATTTCGCTTTGGTTGTCTTCCAAGAGTTTATTGCTGCTGCGGATAATTTCAATAAATTCATATTCACCCAATTGCTCGCGCAACGCCGAATAAATAATGTCGTCCAAGGTGGATTGCGCCAATGGTATAGATTGAACACGTTGCAAAAAGAGCAAGGGATCTGAAATTCTCCATCTGGCGAAATTATCCACCAAAACCCGCTTTTTATCCGCAGTGGTGATTGATTCGGGGCTGGAATCGTATTCCAAGATTCGATTGTCGAAGAATTGGACATCCTGGATAAAGGGGATCTTAAAATACAAACCCGCCCCCAATTTTATATACAAACTGGTATTGTTGCGCTCTTCGTACCCTTCAACACTTTTTTGAAGGGTTTCTTCATTTAAGAATGTAGAAACTCCTGCGATGACACCCACGGGCCGGCCGAGTTGGGTAATCACGGCTTGTTGGGTTTCCGTTACAATAAATGCAGAGAGATACACGAGTATTAGCAAGACGATAAGGACGATTCCGATTGCGGTTCCGGTAATTTTATTCATTGATTTTGGCCCCCTTTCTGTGAGGCTCTCCCCACACCCAAATCTTGGGGAGTAACATTGAGCAGTTTGAATAGATCTTGATTGGAACTGTTAATGATCTTTGATTTTCCAGCCAATACTTTTTCCATGGTTTCCATATAAAGCCGCGTGCGCATCACATCAGGAGCGCTTCGATATTCTTGCAGCAATCTTGAAAATCGCTCGACATCACCTTTGGATTTGGCAATTCGTTCGACTTTGTATGCTTCCGCTTCTTGTAGAATTTCTTGCACTTTTCCTTCGGCCTTGGGGATTTCGCTGTTGCGGTATGCAGCGGCCTCGTTGATAAAGCGTGATTGATCTTCTCGCGAATTCACCACTTCCAAAAAGGCGGGTTCGACGGGTTCCGGAGCATGGGTTTCTTGCAATCGAACGGCTCGAATATGAAGACCCATCCCATACTGGTCGCTCACTTTTTGAACGATTTCTTGTACGTTATTGGCGATTTCTTCACGTCCCCAGGTGAGAGCGGCATCGATGGCATAATCACCAATGACCTGCCGCAGGGCGGCTTCGGTTATATCTTTCAGCGCATCGTTTACCTGATACACATTGAAAAGATAATCAATCGGCTCGGCAACCCGGTATTGGACAATCACTTCTGCGATCACGACATTTTCATCCCCGGTAAGCATTTGGCTCTCTTCAAGAACCTTTTGATATCTGGCCGGTGGACCGGGATCGATTGTCCGAAACCCGATTTCGATGCGGCGTACTTGCTGCACATCGGGTGTCAAAACAGTTTCGATGGGCCGCGGAAGCCGAAAGTGAAAGCCCGGGCTTACAGTGCGGTTGTATTTGCCAAAGCGCATCACCACACCCACTTCGCCCGGTTCCACCCGGTACCACGGTTTAAAAATCAATATTAACAAAAAGATTACGGCTACGATTATGATCCATAAATATTTTGGATCCCACTTGGGGAATTCAATATTGGGCTTGTTCCCTTTATTGCCCTTCTTGATTTCATCAATTGGAATCTGTTCAAACCAATCACCCATTTTATTTCATCCTTTCGATTTTAGTGCACTTTATCGTAATCCCCAAAATGCAAATTGCCTACCGCTATTTCCCCCTAGATGTTTCCCCTAGAGCAACTCTTCAAATCCATTTGGTTTCGTTGATCTTTCGTGTAGACCGATATACCTTTTGAGATTGGTAAGAAGAGGTTTGGGGAGAATGTTACATTTCACGGGAATTATAAAGCATAAATCGATTTTCGTGTATGGTTTACGGCATGGAATGGTCGATAGTTTTGTATAACCTCACCGAAGAGAAGATCGTATCGAAATATCATTTCGACGGACCTACTTATATCCAATTCTCAGAAGATGGAAGTGAATTTGTGGTAACAAGTTGTTATGGGATGGCGAAAGTGTTTCATAAGAGCACCCCACCCGCCCCGGCGGGCTATATCAAGATGAAACACAAAGTGTAGGGTGGGCTTTAGCCCACCAACAAAAAGTATGCATAACAAATTCAAATCTCAGCACTTACAAAAGTGTTCCACAAGAGGAGGGCGAGGTTGAAAATGCGCCGCGGCGTGCTCCCGCCGAGCCGGTTTGATTGAACGACTTCTGATTTACGTAAATAGA
>CAZEZQ010000915.1:0-2804 GCA_964516245.1 uncultured bacterium
GGGATAGTGTTGTTGCATGTGCCGGACAAAAGTGAGTTCGATACCGAAGCGGTCAGAATAAGTGTTGGTTTTCCCGTTTGATTTGAAATTTCGCCCGTGCCCCGGTTTCAGCGTTTCCCAAATGCCTTGGCCATCCACTGGCTTGCCGTCATCCCCCATATTGCCGTGAAAAATCATCATACCTTCTACCGGTTGATTCAGATCATCCGGCAGTTTGTTGACATAGCCATATCCATCCATGTTGGATTGCCCGCCGAGATAATAAAGGTGATAGTCTTTGGTTTGCGTAGGAAAGGGGCCAACAAATAACGCGGCTATAAAGAGCAACAATGATTTGCGAATGTTCATGGCATTCTCCTAACTGGTTCCAATTTTTCATGAGATTATCATACAAAGATAATCCGGCAAAAAGTCTTTTTTGGAGCGCAGGCGTCCTCGCCTGCAACAACATAAAGTGCAGATTAGATACCCATGTTACTATATATTGTGTGGCCGTTTTATGGATCAGGCTTTTTGCCGGTTCGTCTTATAACTCTTTTTGCCAGAACATCATACAAATGTCATAGCAGAAATGTAAGATCTGATTGAGCAGAAAAAAAAGGAGCGATAACAATCGCTCCAATGGCAACTCCCAAAGGTTGTGGGAGGATGGATGGGCTTTTTGTGATGAAGAGAATCAACTTTCTCTTCTACTATACGAATGGCAGAACAGAAATGTTTCAGATTTTCTTGTTTTTTTATAACTTTTTTTCCCGCGTTGATAATAAAGATAGGCAAAACATGATTAAGTGTCTACAAAATTGAAAAATTTTACATTTGAACAATTTGAAAATGGCCTAATGTGCAGCGGCTATTGGCTTGGACGGGTTCGATGATTATTCGGTTAAAACCCATCTCGGACGCATGAGGGGGGGCAGAAACATTGATGATTGTTACATCTGACTGGGCGTGTGGCCTTTCGATTGTCGTTTCACCCAGCAATTTGTCATCATGATAAAACAAGACTTTGTAATCACTGAATTTATCCAGGCTTAATTCAATTTGTTTCGTGTTGGTTGAATCATTGAGATGAATTTCCAAACCGGTATTGGGGAAATGCAGGTTCCGTTGATCGTACCAATTGCGGTAGGGATCGGGATTGTTGTTAAGTTCAGAAAAATGAACGATTTTTCGTGGAGGTTGTTTATAATATTCTTCATTAATTAAATGGCTATAGAATCCAAAATTCAGTTTTACGATTTTGATGAGCCGCTGGCTATCCCAAAGTTTTCCTCTTGTAATCAATCGAATGACTTTGTAATACTGTCTTAATTTAGGATCTTCTAACTGGTTGTTATCGTGTTGCAGGCTTTCAAGATAACCTGCCGGGAGATGGCGGTAAAAGTGGGCGATTTTCCAAGGTCTCAAGCACGGCAAGCGTGAGAGCAGTGGGTCAGCCAAGGCTAAGCAATCTACCACGTGAATATAGGGTCCGTATTTGTAGCCTTTGATCCCCACCCGAACCTCTGGTTGGATTGGGATGTATTCATCAAACAACGGTGGAGGGGTCCGGTCGACCGTATCCGGGCTGAAATCCCACTGGGAAATAGCGAATAGGCCGGTTTTTTGGAAATAATGGGCTCGTTCATTATATATGAAATGCTCGTCTGAAAGATTGTTTGGGTTGGTCCCATACAACGAACCACTCAATAATGGTGGATCGGGTGAGAACAAACCGAATATCCAAATGGCGGATAATATTATTGCCCATTTCGGTTTTTGAATTTGAATGGGGAACCGTATGAATATCAAAACGGAAGCGTAAAGGGGGACGGTAAAAAAGCGCCCGCTCATGAAGCCCCCGCCAATCGATGCGATGTATACCAAATAAAGCAATATGCCCATAGTCAACAATCGAATCGTTATATCTTTTTTATAGAAGAAAGAAACAATGGTGGCACTCAGGATGGCAAAAAGAGTGATGGGATCAGTCTGGATGGAATTCAGATAATAATATCCACCTTGAATCAACAATTGCCAGCGGGGGATATCCAAAGAGATGAGCTTGGCATAAGCGGTATTGGGAACGGGGATGCCATAATAAAACAGGGAGAATAGTTCCCAAGCGAAAAAAGGGGTGAAACCCGCAAGTATCCAGGATAAATTGCGCCATTTACGATTTTCATAAAGCAGCCAAAGCAAGAACGGGGCGAACAACAGCAATAAGTCACTGCGAGTCAGGCATCCCAATGCGGCCGTGAATGAAAGCCAAAATAGTGAAAAATGCCATTGCTTTCGTTTCAAGAAGAAATAAATAAAACCACCTAATAAAAAATGGCTTAGTGGATTTTCGAGCCCTGAGCTGGTGTAATCCATATAGGCTTTGGAAAGCAGGAGGATGGAGGCCCCAAGAACTGATGCGGAGAGATTGGTTGCATTGAGTATTACCCAAAGCAAAGCAGCCAGTGATAACGCGATAGAGAAGAACAGGCTGGTGTAATAGATTTCACCAGTGAAAAAGTTCAATAGAGCCAAAAGCAACATCCATAGGGGATGGGTATAGGTTTGAACCCGTTCGCTGATGTTCCATGTCAGGCCGAAGCCATGCACAAAATTATCTATGGTGCGAAAGGTGATAAAGGCATCGTCGCACAACCAGGCGTTGTGAATGGTTGTATAGGTGAACAAAGCAAGCACAACCAGCAATAGAATTTGAATATGCAATTGTTTGATTAGTTTCATTTTTTTTCAAAATTATAGTGAAAAGGTTTTCCCATTCCTCCCCCAATGAAATGGGGGAGGTTAGGAGGGGGTTAAGAGATTTG
>CAZEZQ010000916.1:0-2804 GCA_964516245.1 uncultured bacterium
TTTGCGCCGGTGACGTGCACATCGAGCTCGATTGCTTTGAACGGATTGTCGTATTGCTGGGTTGATAAAAATGAGAGTTCCAGGACGTTGTTTTGTTCGACGACCAGCGGCTGTGCGATGGCCGGTGATAGAGACAGCGATGTCAAGATGATTAAAATCAGCTTGAATTTATTCACTCTTTTCAATAAATATCCCATTATTCTTTGCCTGTTTTGATAATATGTTTGATCAGTTTAATGATAATTTCTTTTTCCTGGGGATTGCTCTCTGCCACCAGAATGGTCAACGCAATCAATGTCTCATTGCTTATTCGTCGCAGACCACTCTCATCCAACAACGCTTTATTTCGATCCAAAAACCAAACAAACAAAAAGGCGCCAATACGTTTGTTGCCATCCACGAATGAATGATTCTTGACCACAAAATAGAGTAAATGCGCGGCCTTATCCTCCAGCGCGGGATAGAGTTCGTTGCCGTCAAATGTTTGATAGATGCCGGAAAGCGAACTATCAAAGGACTTGTCTTTGGGTGCAGCAAACAAATCGCCGGCTTTGGTTTGCTGTTTTAGTTTACTCAAAACAGCCAAAGCTTCTTTGGTCGTGATTCTAAAAGTGTCCTTTAAATTTGATTTCGGATCGTCCACGGTTTGATAATCGTATTTATCCAGCAAATCAAGCGCAAAAGCATAATCGCAGATGAGCGTCAGGAATGCATCATTTTCATCAGCTGAAAGCGCTTTCTTTTTTATGATTCTGCTCATGAGGCGCAGATTGCCGCTCACTTCTTCAAGCCGATCCCTGGCTTGAGTTAATCGTTTTTCGTTAAGGGCATAGCCGTTCACGAGATAACTTTTTAAAATTTTTGTTGCCCAAATACGGAATTGAGTCGCTTTCTTTGTATTGACGCGGTAGCCTACCGCAATAATTGCATCCAAATTATAAAATTTGGATTTATAAGTCTTGCCATCTGTGGCAGTATGTTCCAAAATGGAACTAACTGAATCCCTGACCAATTCACCTGTTTTGAAGATATTGCTTAAATGTTTTGTGATTGCCGGGCGTTGAGTTTCGAACAAATTGGCAATTTGTTTTTGGCTTAACCAGATCGTTTCTTCCTTTAATTGAACGTCAATTTTGGTTTGTCCATCTTCCGACTGATAAATTACAATTTTCGATTCATTTTTCATAGACACTGCCCCCTTTTCCTTGAATACTGCGAAATGGTGTTAACATGTACAATATACATGTAATAATCCAATCCTGCAACCCTTTGCCATTGCTTTCACCTTGCAAAACTCAAAAAATGCGTATTTTAAACCGGATCCAATTCATTCTTGATCCCAACCCATTTTGCGAGGTTCTCATAAAGCCGGGTGGCTGCGTTTCAGCTTATTTTCATTTCAGTCGTTATGTGCACATTTTTTCATAAATCTTTTCGCCGCTATTCATCCCGCGCATCAAAAATGTGATGCGTTTAGGAGTAGAAAAATTTGTAGCACACCTGCAAGGTGTACTACAAATAGGTCATATGGCCTTATTTCAACAGTGTCATCTTGTCATAGTCGGTGCGCGTGTTCGTTTTCAGCATATAGATGTACAAACCGCTCGATGCCTGTCGGCCGTTCTCATCCATACCGTTCCACTGAATCTCGTGACGCCCGGCGGTTTGAACGCCGCTGAACAGGGTACTGATTTTTGTGCCCAGCATCGTGTAAACGGTCAGTTCAACCTCTTCGGTTCGATCGAGCGAGTAGCTGATGGTGGTGCTGGGATTAAAGGGGTTCGGATAGTTGCTCAACAGCGCAAACTCTTGCGGCACAGTGGGTTTCTCGGCCACGCCGACGTTGCCCCCGGTCACTGTCCAGTTATCCACATAATATTCATCATGCACACCCACATAAAACTGCATCGAGGTCAACGGACCGCGCGTCTCGCCGGTATCCGGATTGTCATAACAGCCCGCCGCATCGCCACTAACTCCTTCCAAGGTATTATTCTCGACTTTCGTACCGCAACTTTCGCTGTTACGAAACAGCGGCCTGTCCTGATCATAACACTGAATGATATTGTCCGTAATGGCCATCGTGCTAAAGTCTGTTGATGGGTTGAACCCGAACAGTCCTTCTTTCCGGGGCGTCACCGTCTTGTTGGCAATCACATGGTTATTATAAAAATTAAAGTTGTTGTAGACGTTTTCAGCCCAAAAGATACCGCGGCCTGGATTTTTAATGTGGTTGTCATGGAAAAAAGTAGGCCCTTCCGAGTTATCGCTCCAGGAACTGATCAGGTTACCGCCGTCCTTTTCGGTTTTGAAATCAAAGAGATTGTTGTGGACGTAGGCTCCACGCCGGTTCCATTCCAACGCGTACGACGGATTCGGATCAAAGTAGTTGTGGTGGATATGGAAGGTGACACCACTGGCCGGCAGATTGCCGCCCCCGCCGCCCTTGGGGATGGAAATGGCGCCCAACAGATAATTATGGTCTATTTCCGCGTCATAATCGTTCTCAAAAGGAAACTCTATGCAAAACCCATGCTTGGTATCCGTCCGGAACATCGTGTTGTGATGTATGCGGCTATACCGGATTTCCCGTCCCTTGATCCCCATAAAAGGACGAGTGCTGCCGGCCGACCTGATAAACCGGTTGTTGTATATCTCCGATGTCTTGACCCATGTCAGGTAGAGGCCACCGCCAACAACCCCTCGATGCTCTCCGCCGGCATCCTCAAATATACATTCGTATAATGCGCTTTCATCCATCTCCCACGTACGGATGCCGCTCCAGATGTAACGCACGATATGCA
>CAZEZQ010000917.1:0-1945 GCA_964516245.1 uncultured bacterium
GTAAATGATCCATCTGTAGCGACTATAAACTAAGTCATCCAAAAACAAAGGCTATGATATTTATACGCCTGTTCATTGTTTTGGGTGTATGTGTGACGTTCTGGTGACGTTTTGTGACGTTTGAAAAAGAGCAACGCCACACCATTTTGAGGGCCAATTTTAAGTGTGTTCGGTAGCAAACAAGAGGAAATAGATCTTCCTATTAATAATACCTCCCCATCAAGCGCGAGAGGAAGAAGAACAGTTGGCCGCGCTGATAAAGCGCAAAGCCAAAAACAATACCAGCAAAAATCAGCGTTGAAACCATCGTCAGCCAAAAACCTCCCCACGATATATTGTATTCTAAAATGATTGAACTGGTATTTTCAGGCAGTTGTATGGTCCGAAGCCCATCCTGGCTGGCTATAATATCCACTTCTTGGGCTTTTTCTTCGCCTTTTCCTGCAACGATTGCGCTCCATCCTGGGTAGTCCCATTCGGCTATGCGCAGCCAGCCGCTTTGCGAAGCTGGGAAATTGATTTTAATTCGATGGGCTGTATATTCGCTGACTTCGTAATCATGCAGTGGCTGCCAATCGGTGATCTCAGCCGCATTCTCTGCATTGGAATTTGAAGCGGCAAGATACGAACGTTCTTCGCTCTTGCGCTCATAAATATTGAAATCATCGCCTTGGAAAACTCGCTTTATGCTATCGTCTTTCAAATTCTGTGTGGTGAGTACGAAGCGAACATTCAGCGCATCCAACACGAGATGATCATACTGCTTCAGTTGCACATTGTCGACAAACTTTTCCTTGTCCCATCCTTCCATGCGGCCGATCATTTGGTTGTAGTTTTGCAGGCTCATAGGGTCATAGCCCGCCAGGTTTTTTACATCCCACAAAAAGGCATAATTGGGATAGGGCAAGTCTTCGAGTGTCATGATGCGCTCTGCCGGTTTTAAATCGGTTTGTGATTTCAAATAACCAATCTCTTGCGGCGGGGCCGTTATATGCTTAATTTGTTGTGG
Organism: uncultured bacterium; assembly: GCA_964516245.1. GTDB lineage: Bacteria > Hinthialibacterota > Hinthialibacteria > Hinthialibacterales > Hinthialibacteraceae > CAZEZQ01. Next base: position 1,010 of record CAZEZQ010000917.1, read on the forward strand.
CCGGTACAAATTGTTGTTTAGATAGGCGCTGCCATAGGTAAACATATCCAGACATAAGAGCAAAGCCATGCCAATTGCCATCGAAAAGCGTGGTTTGGCCGCCTTAGCGGCAAACATCCATACCGCCACACCGGCCAGCAGCAACACGCAGCCGATGGTGAGCGAATAGCCTTGGATCTTCCATTTATCGGTGATCCCGCTCGCTTCACGTATGGCTTCGTACAACGGCGGGATGCTGCTTGAACCGACTACAACCACCAGCACTATGATACCCACCAACCCAATACTCCACTTCAGGTTGCCCAATGGTGAGGGGTTGGCCTGCTGTTTCTCAAATGCGATTACCGACAGGCGTTGTACGCCCAAAGCCGCAAGGGTGCATACCGGCACCAAATAATAAGGGAGAAACTTGGCGGGAGCGCGGAACGAGCCAAAGGCCGGCAGTTGATAGACCAATGCATAAAGTGGATTGCCCCGCCCCCATGCGAGCAATAGCCCAATCAATCCAACCACCAAGAGAGGAAAGACCGCAGCAGGCCGTCTTCGCAGCATCACCGCCGCTAACGCTAATAGGGGCACAATCACGCCTGCATAAGCACAGGACCAGTAATAGAAATAATCGTAATGATTATCGGGATAGGCCACGCCTTTGGTCCCGTAAAACTCGGGAAACAACAGCGTGATCAAGCGGTGGGGCGCAAAAGAAAATTCGGTTGCTTGTTCGAGCTCGATAGAGGCGGCCCGGTTGGCATGGTCCAAATACTCCAAGGTAGGCATGAGCTGCACCCCAGCCATCGCAAGGCCTAACAAGATGAATAACCCAAACAAGAATGCGCGTAATATGGCTCCATACCAAGCCTTCTGTTCTATTTTCACCTGCTTCCATCCCGCCAACGCCAAGCAAAACAATGTGCTGAAGACCAGTGAATAAAAGGC
>CAZEZQ010000917.1:1955-2803 GCA_964516245.1 uncultured bacterium
GGTGCCCGCAGAGAAAGTGAAGGGTGGTAATCAACGCCGCCGCCAGAGCCCAACCCACTTTGCCACTGCTGGGCAAGACAAATCCAGCCGCCGCCAAAAACATCCAGGGCGCCCAGGCCGCCCCGGCATAGGTCAAGTGATTGCCCGCGGGGATATGGATCATGGCGAAGCCATTCAAGCCATAAGCAACCCCGGCCAGAATCGAAGGCAAGGGATGCGCCTCACACATGCGGGCGAGAAAATAGCAGCCCACTGCCCCAAGCAGCAAATGCAGAAACAGCGACAAGCCAAAAAACGATTCATCGGGAAAAAGATAGAGAATGAAATCAAGCGGGTAATACGCCGCCGATTGCATGTTGGCGAGAAAAGGCGCACCCGCATGAGTGTGCGGGTTCCAATAGGGGATCTCACCCTGGCCCAGCATCTCTTGCGTATACACCTTCCAAGGGTAAAACTGCAACGGGATATCCCCCCGAAAAGGCGACGCCCCCTCGAGCAGAATCACCCGGCAAAACACCGCAACCACCAATACCACAAATGCAACCGAAAAAAGTTCCCGTTTCATAATCACCTTAAATGGCAGAATCGCCCATTGGATTGATCAATTTGACTTTGGAATCGCCATCAATTGAAATTCAAAACAGCTGTTTTTACAAGCGTGAGGTGAATGGAGGGAGGTTGATTCGATACACAAATGAAGTCTGCATAATCTTCTGTAAGATGTGCGATTCAATTCAAGACCGCCAACAAGGCCGCCAAATCAGGGGGGGCTAGTTTTGGCGGTCTTGCGGGTTCATGAGTAGATTGATTTGGCCACAATGAGTTGCTGTGGTGTTGTGGGAGGGCGG
>CAZEZQ010000918.1:0-2803 GCA_964516245.1 uncultured bacterium
CATGCGGTCTTGAGGATCAAATACTCCATTGGTGCCAGCTTCAGAGCCATCACCCAAATCTTCATCAATAAGCCCATCACCGTCATCATCCTGCAAATTGCGCAATTCTTCATCGATCAGGCCATCGCCATCATTATCCAAGCCATCACCGGAGGGTGTATCGTCATCTTCGTACAACGTCACAGAATGGCTGCTGGACAAGAACTGGCCACCGGTATCTACATTCAATTCAGCCGGCAGCGCCGTTAAAAATATTGGGCTAAAATTAATACTGTTCGGACCGGGAATAAATTCGATGTCCATCTCACCGAGCACTGTGCTCTCCGTGAAAAACTCTTCAAATTGACTTTGAGTGTTAATTGGTGGAAAGTTTTCGGTCAAGGTGGGATTTTGCCCAAAATCTTGAACATCAATTCCGATCACCGCTTTGGGAGGCGAACCCAATGAACGGTCAAAGATCACATTGTTATTGCTGGCACTGTCACCTTCTCCTGGCAGGGTCAAATCAGACAAATTAAATATGGGGCTCGGACGCCCGATCATCGCAAACGTTTGGCCTGTATTTTGGCGGCCGTACCCAATACTGGATAGTGAAGTCAGCAATTCGACATTCTCATCATTGCTTTGAGTAAAACTTTCCAGTTGTGTTCCAATGGTAATATCCTGCGGACGAATAAACGGTACAAACGCATCCAAACTGCGAACTGTGCTGTCTGTTTGAACGGCAATGAAAAAGTCCGGTCCGGCAAACTGCCCGCCGCGTTCAGAGGGAATTCTCAAATCGTCTAACGCATTATCACGGGCAATCGGCAATGTAAATGAGAAACCTTGAATGAGATCAATCCCAAACAAATCTCTCGCGTTTGTGTCTCCATCTTCAGCAGTCATATTGGCCAGATAGCGAATTTGCCCTTCGGTCATCCCCAAAAATGGACGCTGAATATTGATAAGCTGGTCAATTTGCAAACACATTTCGTCATCAAAACATTCCAACGAACCGAAGGGTGGATACCCGCCTTCGGGTGGATCGGGCATTTCAGACACGCCAAAAAATACCGCCCCCAGGTTTGAATCTTGAAACAAAAAGGGCAATACTTCTTTTGCATTTGGGGTTGCCGCCCGGGCGGGAATCAATCGCCTCACCAAAGCATTGAGCGGCGAAGCCGGATCTGCGACTTCTTCAGGGTCAATAGGAAAACCACTGGTGCGCAATCCGTCGGAATTCATTTTGATCAGCCGGTCCACCGAAGGGTCAAACTGGCCTCGTATGCCGCCTCGCTCCCGATACAAAATTACACCGCTGTTTGCATCTGAGGTAAGCGGTTTCAAAATATCCGAAGTCACCAATAGCGGCACCAGTCCACTTTCATCACCAAATGGCGCTCCTTTGGGCCCAAAGGGGGTGTAAGAGGTCACAAAATTATTGGGGTCATCCATCCCAATTTGAAACGGAGTGCGGGGCAATCCCGCATTGTTCAATGGCATGGTGATTGGATGCACTACTTCCACCTCGTCTCCTGATGGAAGTAAAATGGTTCGGCTTTCTTGTACGATCTCACCGGTTTCAGGATCCGTAGGAAAATTGTAAAACCAGGGGCTATAGAAAAATGTCGGATTAAAATTGCTAGCAAATTGACCGGCGCCAATCGCTCCGAAATCAGTTAATTGTTGAATTAAGCGGGTTACGGTAGATAAATTGATCCCCAAAAAGTTCAGATTGATTTCACGTATAAAATAACCTTGATCGGCACGGCCAGCCGAGTCGATGCCCAATATGGTTCTGGGCTCTGAATTCTGTTGTATTCGATTGCTGTTGTCAATATCGCTAATAGTGGTAATGACTTCAAGAATATCGCCTTCAAAGATCGCCGGTTCAGCAAAATCCGGGCTCAACCCGCCAAAGGCTTCGCTGGGAAAACGGTCGTCATAAAGCGTATTATCGGGTAATGGCTGCAAACGGTCTTGAAGCGTGATGCCGTTTGCGGGAATGCTGAATTCAAAACGGTCGCCATGCAGCAAGTTCAAACTGGTTTGAATCACCACATGAAAATCGGCCACCTTGTCTTCGAGAAATGGAAGACGGGATGCCTGGCTATTTGGATCTAGATTGAAGGTGATGGTGAATTTCCCGGGTACTACTGGGTCACTCTCTACAGTAGGAGTTGAAGCGAGGTTTATGGGTGTATCACTGTTTTGATCTCCCACTTGAAATGAAAATCCGGGTTGGCCGGTTTCTCGAAACAAAGAAATCCCACTATTGAGAGCGGCAGAAGACAATGATTTAAAATCATCAATCCCCAAACCAACGCGCCCCTCGGTTCTATCTTCAATTTGCACTTTCACTTCAACAAGCCGTTGGTCGCGCAGGGTTGGCAACCCTCCCACTTGGTTAGGCGGCTGTTGTGAAAGCGGGAAGGAAAGCGCCGCTATGCGTTTCGAAAGCGGTGGTACGCCCGTTGGTAGAGGCGCCTCTTCTTCTGGTTGTTCGTCTTGTGCCGTCGCGAAGTGTGGGGTAATCAACACGCCAGAAAACGCAACAATGATCCCCATTAACAACATCAAAGGAAAACTGCAATAAACGTACCTCATGCTTCACCTCATATGAGAATATTCCTCGACCCGTTAAACAATCCTAATTCCCGTAGAATAAATTGGCATATCCAGGCCGTATACCCTACATCAAATTGTTTGCTTTTTCGAGAGTTATAAACCGATTATGGCTTGAATCTTTACTTGCCCTTGCTGTTTTGCATTTCTTTCGTCTACTGCTCAAAAGCCACATGTTATAATTCATTGCAAATAA
>CAZEZQ010000919.1:0-2791 GCA_964516245.1 uncultured bacterium
CCTTCGGGGTTTTACAAGATGGACAAACATTCAACCTTTGTTTCATTTGACTGAATGAATATTAAAATTTCAAATATTTTTGGGTAGCATTTTAATCCCCTGTTTAGCCAGAGTATCATTTCGTACTTATTGGGACTAATCATTTTATGTATTTATTCGTTTTATATTAAATATGTGCTCTGGAATTGACAAAAATTCATATGGTAGGTTACATTAAATGAGGTATTTGTCGATTGGGCAACCTGAATATGATTTACAATTCTATTGTTTTCATCATACCGAATAGCGTGTGGCGGTTGCTTTTCCAAGATTCCCTCATTACAATCGCAAAGTGCTGAACGAAGCCTGATTCTGTCAGGTTAATTCTGGAAAAATACGAGATGTAATTGTGGAAACCCAATCCGTTACTTTAACACGTTCACCATATGAAATTTTGCAAGTCAGTCATTGGTCGGATACAGAAGAGATCAAAGCAAAATATTTTCATTTGGTCAAACAATACAATCCGGAATATTATCCTGATGAATTCATAGAAATTCGAACGGCATTCGATATACTAAAGAACCCGAGTACACGTGCGCAAACTGATGTACGCCAATTTATTCAACCGCCGAAATTTCATTATTCCGACTATCCAGATTATCAAAACCAAACCTTATCTCTCTTTAAGCTCAATCAAGAATTAAAAGCCCTAACAGGTGAATTTGGTTCTGTAGAAGACTTGCAAAGCCAAGATCAAGAAAAAGCCATTCATATATTGCATGGCATCGCGTTATACCACATCATCCATGAAAATTTTGATGAAGCTCAAAACACATGGAAACGAATTTTGTCTATAAAGCCGAATGACCAAGAGAGCCAGGAAAATATGGCGCTAGCCGTTTGGCATGAAGGTTATCATGCGGCAAAAGCCGAACGGTACGACCGGGCCGAACAGTTATTTCAATCTTTGATTGATCAAGAGATTAACCATGGCCAAATCTATCAGAATCTTGCATTGGCCCAAGAAAAACAGGGGAAAAAAGAAGAAGCCGAAGAATCGTGGAACAAGGCATTGTCCGCATACAAAAAAGAATTAAATCAAGACCCCAATGATGAATATTTGAAAGCCATCGTATTGGCTGTGCATAAATATACGGGGGGCAAGTTTCTGGATGAAGCGGGTACTCAAAGCTACGCCAAATCGGGTTCGGCCAAAGAATTGGGATATGCATGCATTCAAAAAGGCAATTGGCGCCAGGCGGTTGATGCGCTGCAACAAGCCTATCGTGAAAATCCAGACGATCTGGATGTATTATGCCAACTGGGCTGGGCCTATTTGAACACGAATACTCACACTAAAGCCTTTCAGATGTGGAATACTGCGTTAAAAAAGGCTCCCGGCAAGAAGTCGATTGTGGATCATTTGGTGCGCGGTTATATTATTTTTGGGAAACGCCTGAAAGAGCAACGAATTTATAACCAGGCGCTGGTACAATTCAAAAATGCGCTCAAGCACGATCCAAACAATTCAGATTTGCGAATGTTACTTGCAGATACATATTTAAATATGAAGAATTATTCAGCCGCTATGAATGAATATCAAAAAGTATTGGAATTGGACCCCCGCAACAAACAAGCACGACAAGGGGTTCGTGAATCGAAACGTCTTGGAGGAATCCGATAATGGGCTGGTTTGGTAAGCCCGAGGATCGAAATGAAGCGTTTCCCATTGAAAATTTGCCTGTAGAAACTTACGGAGAAGACCGGGGAGACGCTTTACGCCTTTTGTACCGAAAACAGCGTATTGCTGGAAGCGGAAATGGTGAATCCACGCGTCTTCTGTCTAAGCCGGCCGGGCTCGATCCAGAGAAAGAGGCCTTTTTTCGACGCATCCTTCCGATTTTGGACGGATTTGATACTATTTTCCGCTATGCCGAACAAGCCAAAATTCAGGAAAATGAAAGCCTGGCGAATTGGCTCAAAACCGTAGAATCCCTCTACCGCCGCCTCTTATCGGCTCTAGAAAAAGAGGGCTTGGTTGCAGTAGAATCTACAGGAAATACACTTGATTTAAGCCATCATGAAGTGTTGGAAGCGCGAGACCAGACAGGCGCCGATGATAACATGGTGGTCGAAGAAGTGATCAAAGGATACCGCTATGGGCAAAAAGTATTACGAGACGCCAAAGTTGTGGTTTCCAGGAAAGGTGAGGAAGAATACGAGGAAGAGTAAAGTATAATGCCCTGTAACCATTGAAATGATTCATAACCGTTTCATTTCTGTGAATTGATAACTGGGAATACCTTCCCAACCCCATTTTAAAGAAATAGAAAATATCCGCTAAATTTTTGGCGACATTTTTTGAATTTTATGATATAAATTTTCCGACGTCTGTTCATTGTCGGGGGAGCGATATTTTATGGCACGAATTCTGGGTATCGACTTAGGGACAACAAACTCTGTTGTTGCGCATATGGCAGGGGAGAAGCCAGAGATTATCCCTAACGATGTGGGAGACCGGATTACACCGTCAGTTGTATATTACCAAGAAGATGGCAATGTGTTGGTGGGGAAAAAAGCCCGGCGTGCCTCCGGATTGAATCCGGAACGCTCAGTTTTTTCCATCAAACGCCACATGGGCACCAGTTATCGTGTTGAGATTGGTGAAGAACAATACACACCTCAAGAAATCTCAGCGATGATCTTGCAGAAATTAAAGTCTGATGCCGAAGAATACTTGGGAGAAGACTGTCCCCAAGCGGTTATAACCGTTCCTGCGTATTTTACGGATGCCCAGCGGCAAGCAACA
>CAZEZQ010000920.1:0-2790 GCA_964516245.1 uncultured bacterium
AAAACCCCTAGCCCTGTATATGGGCGAAATAAAAATGCTTTCAGATGGCTAAATGATTACCTCTCATGAGTTGAACAATGTTTTAATTTAACACCGGCAAGCTTTTTGTAGACGATTATAAATAAATTAGCATTCAGTTTTATATATGGAGACATTTTTGAATGTTCATCTCGAAATACAAAAATTATTTGATCAATATATCTCTTATTTTATTCTCTACGATTTTTGCCTTGGCAATGGGAGAAATCTTTTTGTGGAAAACCCAACTCGCCATCCCTGACCGAATGGAAACAAGTATTATTACCGGTTTGATTGCACCCAGCTATCCTGATTTTTATCGGTTTGTCCCCGGTGCAGAAGCAACAGTAGTCTCGCGAACTTGCGAATTCTCACGCCGATACAAAATAAATTCTCTTGGAATGCTCGATCGAGAGCATTCTGCCACGAGTGATGGGAAACAGAAACGAATTTTATTTATTGGCGATTCATTTACAGAAGGAGTTGGAGTCGGCAATCAGAAACCCTATCCACAATTGATCCAGAAAATGTCTAACGATCGATGGGAATGTTTAAATGCCGGCATGCGAGGCACTTCACCATCCTATGCGTATTTCCGACTGAAAAAATTTATAATACAATCTTTGGATTTTGATTTTGTGGTCTTTCAATTTTTCAACAATGATTTCAATGATGACCAGAATTTTACAGAGCAATTTCAACTCAAGATCTCGAGCGATCAAAAGTCAATTACACGTGCCCCTTTTCATGAATGCATTGGAAATAACATGAAGACGTTAGGTCCATTTGCTTATCCTCTGAGCCAAACTCAATGGTTTTGGCTGGTGAGACGATTGTTTGTTGAAAAGAAGACGATCAGTCCCTACACAATTACCACTTCAAAAGAAAAAGCCGATACGATACTGAAATTGTTTTTGCACTCAAACGTTAGCGGTATTCAATCAGAATCTATAGATGGAAAACAAAAACTAACATTTCCAATATTGCCGAAAAATACTTTGTTGCCAGAAGACCGGGACCGATTGTGGCTTTTGTGGAAACGCCCACATATCAAAATCTCAATTTTAGAGACCTACAAACAACAAATGCAAAACATGAATTCTTTGGAACAAACAAAAAATTCTGACTTATCTCTAAAATATTTAAACTGCCTTAAAGCATTGTGTGATCGAAACAATATCCCTTTTGCCATATATTCTGCACCCGCATTCAGCAAGTCGAATATTACATTTTCACTGCACCTTCAGCAATGGTGCCATAAAAATGGAGTGAATTTTTTCTATCCGCTTGAACCTCTTGTACAGGAGAGTTTAACAAGGGATGAAGCGATTTACCATAGTTTTGATGGCCATATGGCTCCCAAAGGACATCACATAGTTGCTAACGAAATGGCAAGTTGGCTGAATTCTATATTAGATTAAGTTAAAAAGAAAAAACCAATATCAATCACCCCAAAATCCGCCCAAATATCCTCTCCGCATACTCCAAACTTCTCCGATGCGCCTCAACCGCATCCAGATTGTGCGGCGAACCCTTCTCGATGGCTTGTTCGAGAACAATGTGGGGTTTTATAGAGTTCTTCACCAAAACCTCAACCAACCGTGGGTAATCAATATCCCCCTCGCTAAAAGCTTCAGTCCATACCCCATCCTTCGATTGGCGCAAATGCAATTCAGCAATCCGGTTCAAGTAAAGTGTAACAATATCAAACAAGGCCACAGGCGAATTCCCCGCCCCGCGGTATATCCAATGCGCATCCAGGCATAGCGACACGTTTTGAGGATCGGTTCCAACCATCATATGATGAAATTCACGCGCCGATTGCCGCATCTCGGCATCATGGTTGTGATAGGCCAACACCAACCCATCATCCGCCAGAGCCGCCCCCAACTGGTTCAGCATCTTCGCCTGAAAACGCAGCTGCTCGTCGCTCTTATCTTTGCCGCTGCCCCATTGGATGGGGCTGGGATTGGTCACAACAATCTTGGCCCCCAGCACTTTGGCCGCATGGCTAATTTGCAACACGGTCTCCACATTTTGCTCTGCCCGCTCAGGGTCATGCAAAATGCTATTAACATAAAACGAGTGGATACCCACCTTATGCCTCGCCAAAATCGGCGCCAGCTGCCTGACTTCTTCCCTCGATTCAAAAAGCGGCTCATAACTTTGAAACCCGGCAGCCACAACATCCCCAATATGCTCATCGCTTCCGGTTTCATACCCCGCATCATCCCGGCGGGCAAAGGTCATCCAAGGGTATTCCTGGCAGGCAATTGCATTTCGAGATGTATTCTCTGCTTTGGATAATGCCTGAGTGGCTAATAACGAAAATGCTGTGATGTTGAAGAATTGGCGGCGGTTGATTGACATTTTGCTGGTTCCTTCTTTCGTGTTGATTGAGCAGTGAATTTTCTTAACTTTTTACAAAATTTTGAAAGAATATTGGATTTATTTCATTTCAATTATGTTATAACTAAAAATTTTATTATTGAAAAGGGATTTGGTAAATCCAGCGGGAGTCAAGCCAAAATCAAAAGTCATTTCTCAACCGAATCAATCCACTTCCAGATCAGCAATACAGGCCATCACAAAGAAGAAATCAGCGATCAAAAACAAAAAAAACAGCATCGCAAACCACAAAAAAAACTTTTTCAGCGAGATTCACTAAGAAAGGATCGTTTCTTTTCATACAATGCTTGGCAAACAGATTCTAGTATTATTAGACCAAGCCAACCAAGCCCTTGGTCGGCTCCATGGAATTACCCCGATGAT
>CAZEZQ010000921.1:0-2788 GCA_964516245.1 uncultured bacterium
ACAAACTCGCTGTTCAAATTGCCATTATACAAAGTTTGCGCAATCTCAACCAACCGGAAAAAGCGTTAGCGGAATTGGAGCCTATCATGGGTGCTGTTACTTCGGATTCCATGAAGCATTATTTGTTGTATTTGAAAGGGAGTTGCCACGAAGATTTGAACCAAACTCAAGAGGCATTAAGCGCATACAACAAAATACCATCAGACTCTAGCTGGTATTCTATGGCACAGACTCGAATTGATTGGTTGAATGCAGAGCCTGCCCCTGCGATCAATTAACCAAAGAATTTTATTTGTCCAAATCTCATTGTATCCTTCTTTATCCTGCAAACAGGAGTAATCTTCATCCAATGGCAGGTGTTGCGGCAGTTGGGCTCGAATTCTAACGATTCCAATTCATTTCAATCATATCCATGAATCTTTCAATTCTACCCCCGAACGAATTTCTGTCTCTCAAGCACCGGGCCTTTGCCTCGTTGATCGATCAAGACAAAAAATCTTTTCGCAAAACCCTTCAGGCTGAACGTCAAAACCAGGATCCCCGTGTGGCCCAATACAAGAGTGAAAGGATTTGTGAGCAAATTCTTCAATTGCCCGAAATTGCTGCGGCAAAGATCATTTCTGCCTATTCGCCGGTGCGGGGCGAGGTGAATTTGCTGCCTCTTTTGGATCAATTGATTAAGTTAGGAAAAATCATTGCGTTGCCTCAGGTGTTGGGCAATAAAATGTGCTTTTTGCAAGTCAACAATCTCAAAGAGGACCTTATTGATGGGGCTTATGGCATCCGCGAACCTCACCCGGAGCGCTGTTCGGCGATACAATCTGGTGATGTGGATGTATTTCTTATCCCCGGTACTGGTTTTGATTTATTTCATGGACGTATCGGCTTTGGAGGTGGGTATTACGACCGGGTATTGAAAGTAAAACACCCTAAGGCATTGGCGATTGGTTTGGCATTTGAATTTCAAGTATTGCACGCATTGCCGATGGAAGAACATGACCAACCGATCAACCGTGTGGTAACTGAAGAGCATCTTTATACACCCCATTTGTCGATCTGGCATTCAGATGGGGAAGAACAAACTCTTCACTTGGCAAAAACTTTATATGAATATGGATTCAAATCAGGAGGCGTTATCGCTCTTCATGGAGATTTGGGGGTGGGAAAAACGGTATTTGTGAACGGTTTGGCCCAGGCCATTCATGCCCTGGAAACTCCCACCAGCCCAACGTTTGTTTATTGCCATGAATATCACGGCGATCTTACGTTGTATCATATTGACGGATATCGAATCGAAGAAATCGAGCCTAGAGATGAAGAATTTTGGGCGGAATTGCTAGAAAAAAAAGGGCTGATTGCCATTGAGTGGGCGGAACGGGTGGGGACGCTATTGCCCAAGACCGCCGTTCATTTGTTGGGTGAAATTGTGGAGGGGACCCAGCGCCGCTGGACCCTCTACACGCCGCTGCAAGAACAAGTGGCATTGCATAAACTCTCAATTTGTTAATACTATTATTATGTTAATTTTGGCTATCGATACATCGAGCGCCACTGGTTCGGTGGCGTTGCGTTCAGAGCAAGGGACGATCGGCCTTTTGACTATCAGTGTTGATCTTACCCACAGTGAGGGATTGATGCCAGCCGTTGATACGCTCATGCGGAGCACGGGGAAAACAGCCGCCGAGCTGACGTCGGTGGCTTGTGTTTCGGGACCGGGGTCGTATACCGGGTTACGGGTTGGGTTGGCTTCGGCGCAGGGATTAGCTCTACCCAATCGTTTGCCCTGTGTGGCGTTTTCGTCGCTGGATGTATTGGCTCATAGCCTCCCTCATTGCCAGCATTTGATTTGCCCGCTGCTTACTGCCCGCAAGGGCTGGGTGTATGCGCGATTGTACCGGTGGGTTGATGGATTGCTCAAACAAGAGTCTGGCGAATTGAACGTGACGGTTGATGAACTCATCAAACAGATACAAGAACCGGCTGTGCTGTTTGGCCCTGGATTGCCTCCCCATCGTGAGATGTTAAAAAAGGTTTTGAGTGATAATTTTATTGAGGTGCTGCCGATATTTGATTCTCCTCGCGCTGACCTGGTTGCCGAATTGGCTGTACCCAAGATAGAAAATGGAGATACGCTCGACTCTGCCGCTTTGGCGCCGTATTATCTTGGACCCTCTCAGGCGGAGGTGAACTGGAAAGAACGCCAAACCAAAACAATTGATTCATGAAGATTCGCATTCGCCCATTGTCGCAAGAAGATATCTCCCAGTTGGTTGCGATTGAGTTGCAATCGTACGCTGCTCCTTGGAGTGAAGCGGCATTCCGCTCAGAACTGTACTTTCGGGGGTACAATCATGCCCGTGTAGCCCTATCAGAGGATACCGGTGAAATTGTGGGCTATTGTTTTTTTTGGATACTTGAAGGGGATGAAGTGCATATCAATAACATTGCGGTTCATCCCAACTACCGCCGCCGGGGGATTGCCCAGCAATTGATGGAAGAATGTATCAAACTGGGCCGTAAATACAACACCCATAGCCTGACGTTGGAGGTGCGCAAATCAAACCGTCCCGCCCGAGCATTTTACAAGAAGATGGGTTTTGTTGAAAAAGGCTGCCGTTTGCGTTTTTATACCGAACCGGTAGAAGACGCGATGATTCTTCGTTATTGGCTCACCGATTGATTCAACCCCGATGCCGCCAATCGAAACCCGATATTGCTGCTTTTATCACTGCTGTCTTGATTGGGTGGATGGACGCTGCGATTCGCTGACCGGCAGTTAAATGTTGAA
>CAZEZQ010000922.1:0-2785 GCA_964516245.1 uncultured bacterium
GGTAGAAAGTTGATGATTCTACCTTAGAAGGCTCGTTTGCTACGATTCATTTTAAATGAAATTTCCAAGGTTTATTCATGACACCCGCGCGTGAAAATCCAGGGGGATATCTCATTTATGGGCTTCGTAGTAGGCACGCACAATTGCATTGATCCGGGTCTGGTATCCAGGCCCTTGGTTTTTGAGCCATTCCAGAACATCCTCATCCAGGCGTATAGTCAATTGCTTTTTTCCAGGCGGAACCACAACCCGCGCATTTTCAAAGAACGTATCGTCAAGTTCCGGGATATCGCTGTAGTCAATATCCTTGTCACTCATTGCATCAATACGATTCAAGTCGCTCTTGATAGATTTTTTGCTCACGCTTATTCGCCTTCCTCATCGAGATGATTCGTGTTTTCTCCAGAGGTTTCCAGTAATTCTAGTCAGATATGTGCAAAAGCATATCCGACACACAAGGCATGATCACGTTTTATAACCTAAACAATATCTTGCCTTTTCTCCCAAAATTCAATATTGTGTACAAAATACAAATTTGAAAAAACAGGGAGCCATTATGAATCAAGAAATCAATCTGACTCATCTCAACCGCAGAACCTTCGTGGGTACCACTTCTACCCTGGCGCTCAGCGCTGGAACCATTGCATCAGCGCAAGAACAAGAAGAATCTCAAAAAGCCAATACCAAACCGCCGATTGTAATTTTCTCCAAACACTTGCAATGGCTCGATTATGAGGGACTCGCCGAGAAAACAGCAGAATTGGGCTTCGACGGGGTCGATTTAACCGTCCGCCCCGGCGGGCATGTGCTGCCTGAAAATGTAAAACGCGATTTGCCCAAAGCGACAGAAGCCATCCGCAAAGCGGGGTTGGATGTGCACATGATCACCACGCGCATTGCCAACCCAGGTGATATCAATACTCAATACATATTGAAAACCGCTTCTGAACTCGGTATCAAAAAATACCGCATTGGTTCTTACCGGTATGATATGGATAAAGATATCATGCCCCAGCTGGGCGAGTGGAACAAAAAGTTGAAATCATTGGCGGCTATGAACAAAAACTACGGCATGGTTTCAGGCTATCACAACCATTCGGGCCGGGGCTATATCGGCGGGGCCATTTGGGATATCCACCAGATGATGCGAACGATTCCTTTTGAACACATGGGCTGCAATTACGACATCGGACACGCGGTCAGCGAAGGCAGTAACGGCTCATGGGAAATTGATTTTGAGATCGTGAAAAAACGCATCCACATGTCGGCGGTGAAAGATTTCGGCTGGTTTCAGGATGAAAACGGCAATTGGGATCACAAGTTTGTGCCTATGGGCGAAGGCATTGTCCCCTGGCAGCGAGCACTGAAAAAAATGAAAGAAATTGGCTTCGAAGGCCCCTTTTCTATCCATTTTGAATATCACATCGAGGGCGAAAGCGAAGAAGAACGGCAGCAGAATGAACTCATCGCGTATAAAAAAGATTTGGATTTCTTCCGAAAGCAAGTGGATGCCGTGTGGGGGGCATAGCATCAAGGGCACGGGTGGCACTGGTTTCTCAACCAGTGCGAACACCAGTGCTAACCATTGAGTGACACAGGTTAAAAAACCTGTGCCACCCAAAATTTGTCACTCAATAAACATCCTGGTCATCCTTTAATCCTGATCATCCAGATTCAGACAAAAGAAAGCCCATCACGATAATCCCCCACCCAACTATTAATGATTTGCAAGATTGGATGTATCATCCATCCAATGGCTTACACAGCCAGGGGGATATAATACAAATTGTGAATAGAAACGAAGAACTATCCCTAAACTTTTAAATTGTTACATTTACTCATGGCTTCCAGCACAAAGCAAAATCAACTCAAAGAGACGGTTCGCAAATTTCTGGATCAGTCTGAACCATTACAACACACCCCTCCTAGGTTTTTAGATCAACTTACCGCAGAAATTTCTAGCCGATTAAACCATTTACACGATTCTATAAGTAGTCAGAGCCAATCGCCCAATAAGATGGCTCTTGATGAGTTGGAAGAGAAGATACAAAAGTATCAATATTTTACACCTAGCGTTGTCACTGCTGTGTATTCTCTTGAAAAACCGAAAGAACTTGAGCGGCTTGTTCAAGCCGCAACACAACATCATTTCCGTTTTTTGCAGCGGGCGGTGTCTAATGTGGTTCGACGCTTCACCGGTTTTATTCGGCAATACGGCGAAGCCAGCGATTTGGAAGACGAAATTTGGGGCCAGACCATGGAAGATTTAATGCGGCAACTCACCGACCGCAGCGCCCGGCTTTGGGATACCCAAAGCGGCGATGCGTGGGTGTTCCCGCCCGAATCAAAACGGCGCGGCGCACAAAGTGTGGTTTGGCGTTTGGCTTTGAAAGAAGATGCAACCCAGTTGGCTCTCTATCATGCCGGGCATACGGTCACAGTATGGAACACTGGATTGCAAGAAGAAGTGAAAACTTACGATCTTACCCATATGTTGAACGAAGAACAAAAACCAGTAGCAATGCATTACTCCAAACATGGAGGCCAGATTGGAGTGGAATTTGCCGATCAAATTGTAGTGATTGATACAGGTGAGGAAGAGGGTGAAATCCAAACCTATAAAATGGATCAAATTGATACCTTTTTCAATGAATTTGGCTCGGTGGTCCCAACCTATCGGGACCGGGTTCAAGACGTGAACATTGAATGCATAAATTATTCAGGCAAAACGATTTCTTCTGAAGACTACCGGGGAACGGTATTCGATTGGGTATGCGACCCTGGT
>CAZEZQ010000923.1:0-2783 GCA_964516245.1 uncultured bacterium
CCAAGGCGCGTCTATGACCTGCGCTCCAAAAAAGACTTTTTGCCGAATCGTCAGAATTACGATATTACTTTTTGTTGGGGAACAGGCTCTTGTACCAAACGGAACGTCCATAGCATCAGTTGAACGGCAAGCGCGAGGATCAAGGCGCCGTTGGCTTGATGAATTGTGGCGATGGTGACATCCCAAACGGTGAGTGATTGAACTCGTTCCGCATAGCCCAATGCGGCTAGCGTTAAGAATCCCAATACGATTTGCACAAAGGTTATCCCAATCAACCAGAGACCGAGTTTCTGTAGGAGTGGTTTTTCTTCGTAAAGCCCCCAGGCTCTTGCCCCGCAAGCGACCGCGGCGACCATAACGACCAACGCCAATGTTATGTGTATCAACAGCCCACCAGCGACGTGGCGTAGGATTGCGCCGTAGAGCAATTGAACCACAATGAGAATGACCAACAACACATTCAAAGGGCGGTCGATTTTGGCGCTGTTTCTTATGAGGGAACTTTCATCCGACTGCCATTTTTGTGATGCAAAAACCGCCACCGAAACCAGGATGGCAAAAAAGATTTGCCCGAAAACACCATGAACGATGGCCAGGTAAATATTCGGTTGGGTTGCCTCTTCTGACATGCTCAAAGTAAAGTGTCCGGTAACACGCAACCCACCCAAAATACCTTGAATAATGACCAATGGAATACAAACAAACAAAAACCAGCCATCGCAGCCATGGCCGTGGTTCCACAGCCCAAAAATGCAGGGCAAGGGCGATGGTTGTTAAGCCTACTAGCGAACCAAACAGCCGGTGCGCGTGTTCGTAGTAAATGCCCCCGGTCATATGAGAGAGAGGGTACAAAAACATGTTATAACCAAATGAATTGGGCCAATCCACAACGGCCAAACCGGCTTCTTGGCTGGTGACCAATCCTCCAGCGATTAGCAAAAAGAACGTAGCCACGCAGGTTACAACGGCAAACTTGGCTTTCCACATGACATTTTCCTGTACATGTGAAGAATATTCGCCGATAGCGCCACCCAAAGCCGTCAGCATCGCGCTGACGGCGAAAAATCCAGGAATCCACAAAAAAGCCATCCATACCGGACCCTCTGAGAGCAGACTCCCTAAAATCAGCAAGTTAAGGGCGGAACTCAGAAGTCCGGCATACAACCCGCGTTTCCATCCTGGTTTTGAATAAAGCCCTAAGAAATATCCTCCCAAGAGCAAGCATAAAAGAAGGGCAAAAAAGAGTAAAAAGCTGGGCAGCTGCAGCATCGGTAGCCGAAAAAAATATCCAGTTACCCACATTGCCACTGTGATGCCAAAACCGCCTGTTAGAATGTCTCCTTGCTTAAAAGCACTTTTGATTCCTTGGCTCATCGGTTGTTACCATCCTGGTGTTTTAGCATAATCCTACTTCATTGCAATCAGCTTGCTAAGGTGATTGATGGGGTTTTTTTGTTGGTTTGAATTATTCTTGATCTGGATAGGGGATTATGGCTGTTCCGGTTGCTTCATCAGCGATTCGAGTGGTTTCACGAATGGCCATTTCTACTTGTTTGCGGCAATGCTCTAAAGATTCTCCCTCAGCCTCTTTTGCAATAGGAATATCTTCCCCAATCACTGTAACAATTCTTCCAAAGGGGAGTGGAAGCATAAAACGGTCCCAACTATTTAAACGAACATGCCGGGTGCATGAAAAACTCACCGGAGTTACTGGAATCTCGGTGATCCTGGCCAAGTGAATCACTCCCATCTGTACGGTTTCCCGGGGTCCACGCGGGCCATCGGGAGTGATGATCACGGAATTGCCACGCTTTAAATGGGCGATCAATCCTAAGATTCCTGTTGAGCCTCCACGCGAGGCCGAGCCTCGAGAAATCACATAGCCAAAACGTTCTGCCCCTTGAGTAATCAATTCACCATCACGGGATTGGCTGATTAAAGCCCCAATATCTGTATGACGGTAAAAATGCAGTGGAAGCATTAACCGGTTATGCCAAAAAGTGAAAATATAGGCTTGTTTTTTTTGTTGAACGAGTGGAAAAATATCCCGGCCCAAGGTTTCGTGCCGGTTGGTCATGCTGATTAATGAAATGAGGTATGAAGCTGGGTAGGAGAGCAATTTGGATTTCTGTTTATGATTCATTTGGATTTGCGTAGGTAAAATTTCTTATTATCGGTATTTCTTGGCAGCTTGCATTTCACGTTCAAGATCGCGCTTTTTCATATCTTCCCGTTTGTCATGCAGTTTTTTTCCACGAGCCATAGCGATATCCACTTTTACTTTTCCCCGTTCAAAATACATGCGCAAGGGGATCATGGTGAGACCTTTGGTTTGTAATTTTCCAAACAATTTAATGATTTCCCGTTTGTGCAACAACAATTTTTTGGGGCGGGTGGGTTCATGGTTGTTGATATTGCCATGAGAATATGGACTGATATGGCAATCCATCAAATAGGCTTCGCCTTCATTAATGGCGGCGAAACTTTCGTTCAAATTCACCCGTCCTTCACGGATGGATTTTACTTCGGTCCCTTTCAGTGCGATCCCTGCTTGCAGGGTTTCTAATATATGATATTGATGCCGGGCTTTCCGGTTGTTGGCCACAATTTTTTTGGGTGTTGCGCTGCTTGTATCATTTGACATTGATTTTCTTAACACTCCTATGAAACACTTCACGTAAGTTCTGAAGTTCTAATTGGTTATGCATACTATTTACGTAAATCAGAAGTCGTTCAATCAAACCGGCTCGGCGGGAGCCTCGCCCTCCTCGTGTGAAACATCT
>CAZEZQ010000924.1:0-1799 GCA_964516245.1 uncultured bacterium
CCAACCTGCACTGTATGTTGTTGCAGGCGAGGACGCCCACCAAGGCGCGTCTATGGCCTGCGCTCCAAAAAAGACTTTTTGCCGAATCGCCATAACGAACAACGATTTTTTCGACATCTATCCATTGGAGGTTTTTCTTGTGATGAAACGTAATCGATTTTGCTGCACACTAACCGCTTTTTCTTTGATCCTTATTGCTGGGATCACTTCATTCGCCCAGATTCCCCATATCGAGGTTGGCGCCTTCAATCAAGAAGCCGCTTATCAATACAGCACCGCGGATGGCCTGCCTTCCAATGAAGTGCATTCTATTATCGCCGATTCGGACGGCATTCTTTATGCTGGGACGAGCAAAGGCTTGGCGGTTTTTCGCGATGATGAATGGCAGGCCGTTGATTCGATTCCAAGCAAACAGGTTCGTGCCTTGTCAAATGACAGGGAAACGATTCATGCCATTGCCGGCAATACGCTTTACATGTTAACCAACGGTGATGCTGAAAAAATTGTCGAATTGCCGGTAGAAGAATGCCACTCCCTCACTCAAGTTGGTGATGCCATCTACGTTGGAACCAGCCAAGGACTATATGTCTTTGAAAACAACACATTGTCTCCTGAACTCTCACTCAACGGGCAGCTGGGTCAAAACAAGCATGTATTCGCAGTTGCAGATAATGGTGATGGAACTATTGCCGTGGGGGCGGAAAATGGCCTGTTTCATTTGGATCCGAGTGAGGGATGGTCAGCACTCTATCCCCATGATGAGAAAGGCCGCAGCTGGGCGCCTCGCGCGGTGAAAGGGGTGGCATTTGATGCAAACGGAGCGCTTTGGTTCGCCAGCCCGCAAGGCGCAGGCTGCCTCCAAGATGGCAAGTGGACACTCTTTACTGGTGATGAAGGATTGCCTTACAACGATTTTACCTGCGCAACCGCCGGACCTGGCGGCGTGGTGTGGTTTGGCACCACAATAGGAGCCATTCGCTATGATGATGGCGAATGGGCCTATCGCCAGGGCAAGCGCTGGCTGCCCAACGATCATGTCAATGCGCTTGCCGTCACTTCAGATGGCGATGCCTGGTTCGCTACCGGTAACGGTGTTGGCAGCATTCAACTCGAACCCATGACCCTGGCTGAAAAAGCCGAGTTTTACGAACAGGAAATTGAACGCTACATCAAACGTACGGAATATGGATATGTTTCTGAAGTGCACCTGAAAGAACCGGGAGACAAAAGCGAGATCATCTATTCTGACAGTGACAACGACGGGCTATGGACCAGCATGTACGGAGCAGGTGAGTGCTTTGCCTATGCCGCCACCAAGAACCCCGAAGCCAAACGCCGCGCCAAAGAGGCATTTGAAGCGCTGCGTTTTCTAAGTGTTGCCCCCGAACAGGGAGAGATTGAACAGCAGCCTGGATTCGTCGCCCGCACGGTCGTGCCCACCACGGAACCCAATCCCAATGAACGCGGGGGGTATACCCTCGAAGGCATGAAACAAAAACGTGATGAAGATGATAAACTGTGGAAAGTCTATTTCCCCCGCTGGGTCGAAACCCAAGACGGTGAGTATTGGTACAAAGCTGATACCAGTTCAGACGAACTGGATGGACATTATTTCTTCTATCCCCTCTATTACGATTTGGCGGCTGAAACCGAAGAAGAAAAAGCCCGGGTGCGCGAGGTGGTGCGCAAAATTACTGATCACCTGATTCGCAACGATTTCATGTTGATTGATCATGACGGCACCCCAACCCGTTGGGCAAACTACAACCCTGAAAAGCTCAATCACGATCACAATTGGT
>CAZEZQ010000924.1:1809-2782 GCA_964516245.1 uncultured bacterium
GGGCTCAAATCACTCAGCATCCTCTCGTATCTGGCGGTGGCCGAACATGTCACCGGTGACCCCAAATACGGAAAAATCTCAATGGAACTGCGCGAAGAACACGCCTTCGACACCAATGCCCAGGTGGCCAAAATTCAACGCGGGATCGGTTCGGGCAACCAGTCGGATGATGAAATGGCCTTTATGTGCTTTTACAATCTGATCAAATACACTGACGATGCACGGTTGAAAGAAGAAATGCAATACTCGTTTTACAATTATTGGATGCTCGAGTTCCCCGAGACGAACCCCTTCTTCAACTTCGCCTTTGCCGCCAGCAATATGGATGCTAACTACGACATCAGCCCCTGGGGAAGTTTCGACATCAGTCCTTGGGAAGGATGGTTGCAAGATTCAGTGAAGGCACTTAAAGGCTTTCCGCTTGACCGTGTCAGTTGGAACCTTCAAAACAGCCACCGTTTGGATATTGAACTCTTACCCAAACAACAAGACCACGATCCCTATGAATTCAACAACTTTCCCCGTGGTCTTCGCGTGAATGGAAAAGTACTCCCCATCGAAAACCGGCACTTCAATCATTGGAGCACCGATCCGTTTCGGCTCGATTATGGCGGAAACGGCCGCACGCTCTCTAGCGGCGCGGTGTATACCCTGCCTTACTACATGGGGCTGTTTTATGGGTTTATTGAGTAAGGGAATATAGAATCAACTTTCTCTGTGGTTAGGTTGTTTTTGTACCCCTCTTATTAAGCTAATCTTTACCCATAAGTTTAGGGAACGTTTATTGCCCCCCTTATCAAGGGATGTAAGCGCCACAGGGGCTGGGAGGATTTGGTGGTATGAGAAGAACCAGATCCCCCCTACCCCCCTTAATAAGAGGGGAACTTCAAGGTTCACATTTTGTGGGTAAAGATCAGCTTATTAAGGGGGGTGGCGCTGCAAGCGCCGGGGGGATCGAATGCTGCAATTCAAC
>CAZEZQ010000925.1:0-2773 GCA_964516245.1 uncultured bacterium
GCATTCCAAGGTTCACATTTTTTGGGCAAAGATCAGCCTTAAAAGCGGGGGATGGGTTTGTAACCATCAATTTATGTTTGACAGATTAGTAGAGTGTATTTATAAAGTTTTCATGTTGGCTGCGTGAAATAAGTATTCTTTATCTATTTTTTGCCGGATTGTCATTCATTTGCTGGTGGAGTGAATTTGGGGTCACGGGGGACGAAAGCGGCGAAGATGAATGCTCCCACAAACGCTGCTATTCCATACCAGAAAAAAGAAGATTGAATGGCATCGGCGCGAGGGAGATCACTGTATAACCGAACCAACAGGCTTCCACCTATGAAACCGGTCACTTTGCCGAATACTATGCTGAAGAAGAGCATTGATTGAGCCGTTGAGCGGATCGAAGCCTCACACTGGCTGTCAATAAACATAGCGGAAGCGAAAAAGAGTCCGATGACAGTGAATCCATGCAATCCGTAAAACATTTGGATCATAATAGGCGCTTCGAAGAACCAGATGCCTGTCCAGCGCAATCCTTCACTCGCCAAGCCCAGCGCTATGGTTTTTTTCAGTCCGATGCGCCGGACAATGGTATGGAGTGAAAAAGTGATTACCACCTCTACACCCACACCGATTAACCAAAGAGACGAATAGTAATATTCAGAGAATCCGCGGTAGCCGATATATGGGCCAATGTATTGAATGCCTGCCGATGCTCCAATGCTGGTGAGGTAGATGCTGAGATACAAAATAAGTATTTTAGGATTGTTAAAAAGCGCAGCAAATGAACGCAGTTCTGGCCTGTGATTTTGACCGAACTGGGAATCATCCCACAGGGTGCAAAGCAATGAAAGGAGGTAAAACCCGGAGGCGCCAAAGAAAACAAATACCCGTCCGGGCATGTTGAACACTTCGCTGTAATGAACCAAGAGCGGGCAGATTAAAAACATGGTCAGCATAAAGCTAAGGCTGCCAAAAGCGCGGATTCTTCCAAAATAATCGCGGCGGTCATGGTCTAAAAAAGAAAGGATCAATGCCGAGTTGAGAGGGGTGGTGGAGCTATAACAGCTCATCATCAAAAGGGTCGCGAGAAGCAAAAGGGGATAGCCGCCGATGGGATAAGCGAATGAATAAAAGATGAAGAATCCCGCTGCTAACAAAAGCACCAATCGAAACGCGGGAGTACGTCCTAATATTTTATCTGAACAATACCCCCAAAGGGGCTGGGTAAACAGAACCACCACAGCCCCTAAAGACATCAGAAGCCCGATTTGCCAATCATCCAGCCCAAGATCGAGGTCGTAAAAGCGGGTCATGTGTGGCAAGACGCACGATTGGCCGCTGTAAAGAAACCAAGTGCTGAGAATGAGCAATATTCCGGTTTTGCGATGAGCCGGGTCGCGGAAAATCAAATCGAGTACGCTCCATGTGGGAAGATGACATCATTATAACCGGAGCAGAGTCTAGGCAAGGTATAAACTCAAAAACAAGAAATTACGTACGCAGCCACTTGTATAAAAGAAATAGTTCTTTGAACGCCCGAAGAACCACCTTGGGGCTGCCTCCTGATTGTTGTCCCGATTTGCGGGGATAATGATGGACTCCGATTTGTTTGACTTTGGCTTTTTGGCGTTTGAGTATGGAAAAAAATTCGACAGAAATAACCGCGCCCGTGGCTTTCAGTTCGACATTGTCAAAATATTTTCTTCGAAACAGTTTGAAAGCGCAATCCAAATCACGATAACCGAAACCGAAGAGGATGCGAATCAGCATCCCCCAGCAAAATGCAAATACTTTGCGGTGATAGGGGTCTTGCCGGTTCATCCGGTAACCGACCACAGCGTCGTATTCACCGGTATGTTGGATCAGCAATGAAATTTCAGAAATGTCAAATTGGGCCTCGCCGTCGGTAAAAAAAACCCATTCTTTCGTGCAAGATTTCAGGCCGGTTTTTACCGCACCTCCGTATCCTTGATTTTTTTCATGATGAATGGCGCGCACTTGGGGATAGTTTTGTTCGAGCTCGTCCGCCTTTTCACGAGTGCCGTCTGTGCTGCCATCGTTTATAATCATCACCTCAAAATCCGGCACTTGCCCAGAGACCACCTCGATCGTTTTCTCAACGAGAGGTCCAATATTGTCAATTTCATTATGGGCCGGAAAAAAAATCGAGAGTGATTGAATTTGGTTTGACATAAGATCAATCATTTAATTAAAGATTCTATAAGACAATTTGGCAAAAAGTCTTTTTTGGAGCGCAGGTCATAGACGCGCCTTGGTGGGCGTCCTCGCCTGCATCATCATATAGTGCATTTTAGATGCCTGCATTACTATATATTGTGTGGCCGTTTTCTGGATCAGACTTTTTGCCGGTTTGTCCTATAACATTATGCATTAAATCGTTTTCTCATGTTTTTATAAAGAGGGAGTTTGTGATTCTGTAGATTCTTACTTGTGAATTGTAAGAATTTGTTGCACAGAAACAAATAAAAGTAAGGGGTAGATCATTTAACCCCCTCCTAACCCAATGTCATTTACTTAAGTGAGAGGGCGAGGTTGTAAATGCGCCGTGGCGTGCTCCCACCGAGCCGTTTTCTCGATCAAGCGGCTCATCAGGAGATTCGCCCTCCCCATTAATCACCCAATTCGATCTTAAATTAATGACATCGCCTCCTAACCTCCACGCCACGGCGCGCAGGCCCCATTTCATTGCGGATCTTTACCCACAAGTTTGGAGAACATTTTTTGCCCCCCTTATTAAGGGGGGTAAGCACCGCAGGGGCTGGGG
>CAZEZQ010000926.1:0-2773 GCA_964516245.1 uncultured bacterium
GGCGAGGACTCCTGCGCTCCAAAAAAGACTTTTTGCCGGATTGTCAAACAAAATTAACTTCGCCACTGTACCTGTGTCACTTTCCCGTCATCGCGGGTATTTCCATCAATCGCATGCAAAGTCAACTCCGCCCCTTGTGCGGAGAGATTGGCCTCCACCCAACCAACGGGGTCTTGTTCGCGAAAGTTATAACCCACCGCAGGCAGATTGATCAAATGAATGCCGTCCCGAATATCGTATTGATAGACATGCGAATGGCCGTAGATGATTGCTTTCACCTTTTTATGCGGGGCAATGATATCGAACATACGCTCCACATCCAGCAAATCACCATCGCCGTCGCGCAGGGTATGATGCACCACCAACAATGTGGGAGTCTCATCACTTTCATCGAGATATTTCGCCAGCCATTGCCGCTGCGAACGGCCCAGCAATCCGGCGACTTTATTGACATACATCAGCGAATCCAAGGAGAGCAATCGTACCGGCCCCAAATCCAACGCCACAATATGCTTGTCCCGCACCGGTTGGGGCTCACCAGGGGTGGTATCGAAAGTCTTGTAGAAGTTCACCCGGTCATCATGGTTGCCCAATCCCAGGCATATCGGCGTGCTCTCGATGATCGGCTGCAGCAGGTAATACAGCGTCTCGTAATCGCCTTCCAATCCTTTCAGACGCGCCAAATCCCCGCTGATATTGATCCCCTGCGGTTTCGCCTCTTGCAGCATGGGCACTACTTTTTTCAAATTGTAAAACGGTTTGAATCCCCGGTAGGTTTCGTTGGGATCCAGTGGAATATGGGTATCCGACAAAAATGCCCAATGCGCACTTTCTGCCGCGGCGCTATTCAGGGTATACATGGAAGCGAAGGCAACGGCACCGGTTTGCAAAAACCGGCGCCGGGTGAAATTCGGTTGTGTAAGAAAAGGCATAATTTTTTTCTCCTAAATAATTCCAACGCTGGGTTTGTTTTCTACAAATCTGTTTTTCAATTCCTCCCCCAATGAAATGGGGCCTGCGCGCCGTGGCGTGGAGGTTTGGAGGGGGGGAAAGACCCGTTATTTGCTTAACTCAACCATCCTCAACCCCACCCTAACCCTCCCCAAGATTGGGGAGGGAATTGCTGCGCCAAATGGTTTTCCACTCCTCTACGGTGTGGCTTTTACCTGATTCACAATCGTGCCGAATCCTTCTACGGTAACGTACATGATGTCTCCCGCTTGCGCCGGCAAGGCTTGAGTGGTTCCCGAAAAGATAATATCTCCTGGATGCAGCACATAGACACGGGAAAGATCGCGAACAATTTGTTCCGGCGGCCAGATCATGCTGGAGGTATTGTGTTCGTAAACTTCATATTTGCCGGTATCGGGGTTGCTCACCACCAATTTGCGGTCGCGGTCTTTCCAATCCACTCCGGTATAAATAAACGGACCGAAGGGCGCGAATCCATCGCCCATCTTCAAGTTGAATCCCAGCATGGTTTCTTCTTGATCCATCGGTTCTTCGTTCACCCGATGATACGAATCCACATCACCCACAATATCGTTGCCGATGGTATAGCCAAAAATCGCATCTTCAGCCTCATCCATCGTGCCGTCTTTGATGGTTTTGCCGATCACGATGACAAACTCGGTTTCGACCTTCAACGTATCCAGCGCAGCGGGCAGATACACATCATCACCGGGGCTGATGGCCGCTGTCGGAGGTTTCGAGAACCAGCGCACGGTTTTGAACGGCTCCGAATCTTCCCACGCCTCTTTGTACGAGCCCGCGATCCCGAGAATCTTCTGCGGTTCTGTGGGATGCAAAAAACTCACTTCAGAAATCGCCAGAGCTGGGCCAACCACTTCTGAATAATCCCAAGGCTCACCATCGATGGCCTGAACGTATTTGCCATCGGTAACAATGCCGTAACTCACCTCACTGAGGTGCTCGAAACGGCAGAACACTTGTTGATCCGACAACAACCCAAATTGCGCATGGCCGATCGAAACCATCAAACAACACACCGCCAAAATCGAAAAGAAAACCCGTTTCATAACCAACCTCCTTCTTGATTTTAAAATTTGTAGGGTGGGCTCAAAGCGAAGCGTAGCCCACCATTAAACTAAATGATTTCCTTCCATATCCAAATACCGCACCCCTTCATCTGTGCGGGTGCGACGGGCCAAATGCTCCAAATAATACAATGTAGGCTGCGTGATATGCATATTGTTCAAAAACGGTTCAGTGAAATTGATCGCCCCATAGCCCGAATCACCGGTTTTCAGGGGGATTTTCTTGCCGTCTTTCTCATAATACTGGCCGACGTGGTTGCTCCAATCCACCCCTTCGGTCAGAAATCCGTGCTCGCCGTAATGATGCAGGGCGGCCGTGCGTAGAATGGTCAACCCTTTCAACTCGTACGAACGGATGCGGGTGGCTTTGGCCGCTTCAAAATAAGCGTAGGCGGCTTCGGCGTTTTCCCATAGATAGGCGGTGGGCCACGATTTTTCCATATACAGCAGCCCTTTGGTCTCCACGCCGTTGCGGTTGTCTTTCATTTCGAATTGCTCGAGGCCATGCAGGCAATTCGACAATGCCCACTCGTATAATGCCGTGTCTTTCAGATAATTCGCCACCCGGTTTAGGCAGCGAAAGCCCACGCTATACGCTGCATTTTCGTGATCGTCGTAGGTATCGTGATTGATGCTGCCGAAGGCCCCCCCGATGTCGCGATATACCTCAGCCGCCCGTTTCATCTCCTGGCGCCGGTCGCGGTATCCGCGTTCGG
>CAZEZQ010000927.1:0-2772 GCA_964516245.1 uncultured bacterium
CCCCGCCATGTTTTGACTTCCTCAGCATCCAAGCCATAGCCCATCCAATATCCAATGATCGAACACACAAAACAAACAACCAGCAAAGCAATGAAGGCAACAATCGCTTCAAGCAACGACCGCCGATACACTGGGTCTTCTTCAACTTGTCTCTTTTGCTGATCCTTTTTCATATCAATTCCCGAAATTTTGGCTGTCGATATTCTCAACAAATGCTCGACAAGCCAATCGACTCAATGGTATCCTACAGCAGAGGTAAATTATGTTATTTATCGATGCTCATTTGGATTTGGCTTGGAACGCACTGCAATGGAACCGTGATCTCACGTGTTCGGCTCTCACCATCCGCGCACAAGAAGCCCATGTCACTGGCTTTGGCCGCGCCTTGAATACGGTTGCGTTTCCGGAGATGCGTTCAGGAAAAGTCTGCTTAAGTTTTGCAACGTTGTTATCCCGCAATACTGGTACACCAAGTCCACATATTGATTATGCCACGAAACAGCAGGCATACGCCATAGCAAAAGGTCAATTGGCATATTATCGTGCGCTGGAAAATGATCGAATCGCGCGCCTCATAACCAATAAAACACAATTGCAACAACATATCCAAGAATGGGAAACCGTCGAATCTGGTTCTCAGATATCATCTCCACCATTAGGGTTTATTATCAGCATGGAAAGCGCCGATCCGATCCTTTCTCCCTCCAATGTTTCCGAATGGTTTGAAGAAGGAGTGCGAATGATCGGCATGTCGCATTATGGACACGGACGTTATTCAGGGGGAACTGGTGTTGAAAGTAATTTGAACAATGAAGGACTCGCTTTGCTCCAAGAGATGATACATGTCGGTATCCTCATTGATATGACTCATTTTTCCGATCAAGCCTTTTGGCAAGTGTTGGAGTTGCATGAAGGCCCTGTTCACGCCAGCCACAACAACTGTCGTACCCTGGTTCCGCATCAACGTCAATTTAGCGACAATCAGTTGAAAGCCATCATCGAACGGGATGGCGTGATCGGTGTTGCATTCGATTGTTGGATGCTTAACCCGGGGTGGATTACAGGCCATACCTCAAATCGAGGTATCACGTTACAAACCGTAACCGACCACATCGACTACATTTGTCAACTCGCGGGCAATGCCGGCCATGTCGGGATCGGCAGTGATTTGGATGGCGGTTTTGGAAAAGATCAATCTCCATCCGATCTTGATACCATAGCCGACCTGCAAAACTTGATTCCCAATTTACAAACTCGTGGGTATTCAGAGGAGGATATCAAAAAAATCTGCTATCGCAATTGGCTTCGATATACATACCACAATTTACCAGAAGAATAAGGAGAATCATCTACATGCGCAAAGCCATTGTTTCCGATCAAGGTGCACCACCCAAAGGAATCTACTCGCAAGCCTTGGTTGCCCAAGGCCAACAGGTCTATGTATCCGGCCAAGGTCCGATTAATCCGGCCACCGGTGAATTACAACTCGGAACATTTCAAGAACAAGCCGAATTGGTTTTTCACAATGTACAAACATTACTCGAAGCCGCTGGAACCAATTGGGCTAATGTGGTCAAAACCAATATCTATTTATCAGATCTCAACAACTTTGCTGAAATGAACGAAATCTATAAAACCTTCCTCAGTGAACCTTACCCTGCACGGACGACCATCCAAGCCGAATTAGGGAATAAGGCGATCGTAGTGGATTGCATTGCTGTAATACCGGAATAATTCATATTTGCCAATACAAAGAGAACCGTTCATCCATTTGTGAAGAAAGGGTTTTTCAGATGAACCATTTTGAATCAAAACAGAACTCAACTCTCAAAACTCAAAAGGAAAATTTATGTTGAATCCTCATTCGAGTACAATTAAGTTCTTCTCTACAATGTTCATCTTTGCTTGTGTAATCGTTACTTCTGTTTCTTATGCTGAAGACCAGGCCTATCGGGCACATCTGTATCCCGGTGATTTAAAACAAACCTTTGTTGAAATCGAAGGACAAATCTATGGTGCCCAAGCCGACGAAGCCGGGCCCATTGGGGGCGGGAAAGGATACTCCCGTATGGTTACCGCTGGAGACTATACGGTATCCAACGCACAGGAATTGATCGATGCTCTGAAGCGTGCAAATTCAGGTGAAATTGTCTATGTCGACGAAAATGCAGAAATTGATCTATCCGTTCGGATCCGGGCGGAAGACTTTGTGCTTGAAATTCCCAACGGTGTCACACTCGCCAGCAATCGCGGTTATCAAGGCTCTAAGGGCGCATTGATTTACAGCGATGAATTCAAAACCCAGCCAATGATTGAGGCTTTGGGTGAAAACGTTCGTATCACCGGTTTACGGCTGCGTGGCCCCGATCCCAAACTGCGTATGGAACTTCACCGCCGTTCGTTTCGTGATGGTGGCCCAGGCCGGGAACTCTATTACAAATTCCCTACCTCCGATGGAATCGTAACCAGTCAGAATTCTCTCGAAGTCGACAATTGCGAACTCTATGGGTGGAGCCACGCCGCCGTTTATTTGAAGAATGGAAACGATCATCACATTCATCACAACCACATCCACCACAACCAACGCCACGGGTTGGGGTATGGCGTATCACACAATACCGCCTTCTCTTTGATCGAGCGAAATCTCTTTGACAACAACCGGCATTCCATTGCCGGAACCGGCCGCCCCCAAAGCGGCTATGAAGCCCGGCACAATGTTGTGCTCGAACATGCCAACAGTCATTTGTTCGATATGCATGGCGGACGCGACCG
>CAZEZQ010000928.1:0-2771 GCA_964516245.1 uncultured bacterium
CCTAACCTCCACGCCACGGCGCGCAGGCCCCATTTCATTGGGGGAGGAATGAAAATACTATTCAAATTTTTTAGAATTCACTTCATATAACTGGGCAATTATAAATTAGTTATATAGTGTTCTCTCAAGTTATTGCGCCGCTTGTTCTTTGGCATGCTGATTCTCTTTATCGCTAGCCGAATGGTTTGCTTGTTGTTCGTTGATTTTCTTTTCTAACCAATGGTTGCCTTTTTTGAATAAAGAAGTCAAACGGGTTAACCCATCAACATCATCACGGTTTTTCGGCATTAATTTTTCTGGGGTTAACAAGCATGCCAGAAATTGGCGTTCTTCAGTGTCTTGCGTTTGAGTATCAACTAATTTAACAGATTGAAGAAAGTAGGCAATGGATTTTCTGGGGCCTTTTTTTATCGGATCCTGCACTTCTTCATTTTCAAAGAGTGTTTCCTGTAAGTATTTAATGATCCCGTTTTTGGTACCTACGATTGTTAAAGGTTTGTCGTCATCATTCGGTATGTCGTCTTCAATTTCATATTTTTTGGCGATTTCTTCCGGTTTCATATAACGCGTGGTTGTTTTTCCAAATATGCCGGATTTCTCTTTAATGGTGGGAATTTTGTTGCCGTTTCGTTGTTTCACTCTGGATTTGAAGATATCCATGATACTAAACGCCAGCATTTCCATTTTGGCCCGTTTTAATGCTGTGATTAAATAATTGATTTTGTTATTGGGAAAAAACGACTGCCAACGGTCTCCACCAAAAATGTATTCGCTTAAGAGTTTTAAAAAGTTATTCCATTCTTTCACCGCTTCCCAATAGGCATCTTCCTGGTTTCTTCCGGCTGAATGTAAACTTTGAAGGGGGAAGGCAGTAGGATCGGGCGTGAATGACTCATCTTTCCCCTCAATAGATGCCGCTTTCATCTCTTTTTTGATTTTTTCCAATTCAGCAGTGGTCTTGTTCATCGCAAGACGTTTTTCCACTTCTTCCTTGGAAATTTTTTTCTTCGATATGGATGACATAAACTAGAAAAACTCCAAATTTTGGTTTTCCTACTCACAAAACTATTGCAGTCCTTAATCTTGCCAAGACTTATTATAATATACAATGAAAATGAAAATTTCAGAATACCAAATTTTCATTTTTATGGAATAATGGGATTGAACAATTGGCATCAAGAATAGAAAACGGGCTTTAGGTAGGTTTTCACATGCCGATACTCGTAATGATGTAAAATTTCTATTGGTATATTCACTTATGTCAACAAATTTATTTTCAACGATCCATGAAAATCCAACTCAACCCGCATTGCCATTTGTGCGCCCCAGCCTGCCGAAATTCGAAGATTTATCAGCCCCGTATTCAGAAATTTTACACTCGGGGATCGTTACCACGGGTCACCATGCAGAACGGCTGGGCGATGTATTAGCCAACTATTTGCAGGTTAAGTATGCTATTGCTGTTTCTAGCTGTACAAGTGGGTTATTATTGGCCACCCGAGCATTGAATTTGCCTGAAGGTTCTGAAGTGATTCTCCCTTCTTTTACATTTATGGCCAGCGCCCTGTCCCCGGTTTGGAACAAATTGACTTTAAGGTTTGTTGACGTAGACCTTAAAACCATGAATATCGATGTCGAACTGGTTCGACAAGCCATTACACCAAATACATCCGCTATTATCGGCGTGCATCAATTCGGTACCCCTGTGAATGTTGAAGCACTTGAAACACTTGCGAAAAATCACAACATCTCACTCTATTTTGATACAGCTCATGGATTTGGTTCTCTTCACTATGGAAAACCGTTGGGTGGAAACGGCCGTTTCGAAGTGTTTAGCATGTCCCCCACAAAATTATTGATTGCGGGTGAAGGGGGAATTGTGGCCACCGATGATGATGCAATTGGTGAAGCAGTCTATTACGGCCGTAACTATGCCAATCCAGGCAACTATGACTGCCTGTTCCCCGGTTTGAATGCGCGTATGAGTGAATTTCATGCGATTCTCGCTTTGAACTCGTTTGACATGCTGGAAGAGGCGGCCATTCACCGGAACTGGGCTGTGAATCTTTACAAACAACAACTTGGCGAAATTCCTGGAATTTCATTTCAGCATGTAGAATCTTACGATCGTTCCAGCTATAAAGATTTCACGATTGTGATTGACGAAAATGAATTTGGTTTAACGCGCGATGAACTCATTGATGCGCTTAAGATTCATAACATTCAAACACGGGTTTACTATAAGCCAGTGCTTCATCAAATGACCGCTTTTCGTCATTTTGCTGAAGGTATATCACCCGATCAATTTGCAAATTCAATCTACCTTTCTGAACATGCACTGAGTTTGCCTCTCTATTCGGATATGACTGAATCTGAAGTGTCATACGCCTGTGAAACCTTAATGAAAATACATCAAAATGCCAGTGGCTATGCGAATTGAATCCACAAATTCACGAAAATGTGATAAAATTTATCTAGGAAAATAAAAAAAGAGGTTGAATGGCCTATGAATGCTGAAAAAATTATTTCTGAAATGGAAAAACTTTCACCTGATGAGAAGCAAAAAGTTGCTGAATACTTTAATCATTTGGAAGATGAATTTATTAACCTGAGTTTCCTATTAAAAAAATTTTATTTCACCTAACCCACTCATTTCATTAGGGTTATTGCCCTCATTTGTGTAGTGTTAATTAATTTGTATTGACACCCTTATTTTATAGGTATATTATACCTGATGTAATGTTACATTTCGGTTGAAGGGGCGATTATGA